>JAGVEK010000033.1 GCA_020058315.1 Candidatus Zixiibacteriota bacterium | reverse complement strand
GGCAGTACGTCCCCCAAGCCGGAGATCGACATCACCAATGTCATCAGCACAGAGGTCACGGGGTTCTTCACCAGTTCGCACTTGTCGGTCGGTTACCGCGGATATGGCTGGATCGACACCTGCACCTTTGAGACCAACACGGGCGACGGCCGGTCGCCGGTTGGCGTTTCGGCCAGTTGGGAGTCGCAGGTCCACATGCGGTGCTCGAAGATTCTCAACTACGGCAACTCGGGGTTCTCTTCATTCGAGAGCCCGGTGGACCTGGGAACGTCATACTTCGCGGGCAACAACCAGATCTACACCGATACCCAGTATGTGGGGATCAAGAGTGTGCGCTACACGTGGAGGACGACGCCGGACACGCTGAGAGCGGAGTTGAATTGGTGGGGGGACACGCTGCCGCCGTCGTCGTGGTTCACGCCGCTGGTGGATTACACGCCATGGCTGGCATCGCAGCCCCTGGGGAAGCTGGCACCACAGATGGCGGTCGGACCAACAGCGGTTCCAGTAAGCTTCACGCTGGGTCAGAACTACCCGAATCCGTTCAACCCGACCACTGTGATCGAGTTCTCCTTGCCCGTTCCATCGAAGGTCGAGGTCAAGATTTTCAACATTTTGGGAGAGGTGGTAAGGGAACTGGCTAACCGGGAGTTTCCGGCGGGGCATCATCAACTGATCTGGGATGGAACCGACGCGAGAGGGCGCGCCGCCCCCTCGGGCATCTACTTCTACCGTGTTCTCAACGGAAACCGTGCGGAGTCGAAGAGAATGGTCCTGCTGAAGTAGGCGGGGTGGAGGATTCACAAATGAGAACATACTCATGGCGAACCATCGGGCTTGCGGCTCTCTGCGCAGCCCTTCTGGCGTTTCCCATCAGGGTTGGTCATACTGCAACTCTCATTCTCCCGATCAAGACACAGAGTGTCCCGTCTGAACAGAGCGGATCGACCGCGATCCTGATCGACTTTGGGACTTTGGACGCGCTACGGGGAATGAAGATCCTGTATGCGAAGTGTTATCTCAATCTCCGTCTTGATTCCTGCACCACCGCCTCTGACGGTCTGGAAGTGAAGCCTCTGACCGAGTCATGGGAGGCCGTGGCCTCTGGTGCGATCAGCCTGACAGATTCCACACGACGCGCCGTCACCGACGCATTCTCCACGGATGCTGACATCGGGCGCGGACCCGAGGAGGATACAGGAATTCTCCTGACCGAGCTGCTTCAAGCTTGGGTCGACAAGCGTATGGCGAATAACGGCTTGGTCCTGCTTTCCCGGTCCTCGGGGTGCGTGTACGAGCTTATGACCAAAAGCGAGTACCCCAGTGGCGGCTACGGTGAACTGCTGGTCAGGTTCACCAAGAAAAGTCAATGAGAGCGGGAAGCACGTGTCTCCTACCGTCGCGGGGAGGGACCTGTCCGTTTTTCCGTGCGAGGGTGTCCGTCGGCTGAAATAAATGCCACCACCACTTGACTTTCCCCGTATATTTGTCGATACTGATTATGTCAGTACGTCAAGGAAACGGTAGACTTTTCAAAGACACACCGCTAGAGACCACCTCCAAGGACAATCTCTTAGAAAAGCTCGACTTGTTTCACCGGCCATAGGGGCCAACGGACGTGGGATGCCGTTTCATCCCAAGCAGGAAAAGGAAGTGGATCATGGCGGAAGGTACCGTCAAGTGGTTCAACGACAGTAAGGGTTTCGGATTCATCTCGCAAGAGGGCGGCAAGGACGTGTTTGTCCACCACACCGCAATCGAAGGCGAAGGTTTCCGTTCCTTGGCTGAGGGTGATCGTGTTCAGTTCGAAGTCACCCAGGGTCCGAAGGGCCCGCAGGCCTCCAACGTGCGCAGAATGTAATTTTGTACACATAGGACGCTTTGCCCCCCGGCGCGACAAATCTTGCGCCGGGGGTTCTCTTTTGCATCCAAATCCATTGCCAGCACGGGTGGCCGGCCTTAGCTTGTATCGCCGTCATCGGCGTTCGGTTTATGCGGATCCGACTTCAACCCGCGAATCACCTCAGAGCCAGTTTGGTTCCTCTACTCATCGTGCTTTTCGCTTCACTTGGATTTCCAGCCCTGGTGCGGGCTCAAGCGGATCCTGCCACAAGCGTCGCGATTCCCACAGCAGAGCAAATTGTTGCGCCACCCACAGACGTGCGTGCAGCGGATACGCCCAACGATCACGGGCACGCGCTTGTTGTTCGCTGGACCTTGTCTGCCGACGATGGTCAGGGAAAGAACAGCATCCTGGCGTACAGAATACTGCGGACACCCAAGCTGGTGGGACCCCTGCCGGTGGATTCTGCCAGACCTGGGACTGACTATCGCTTGTTCTCCAGCCCCGGCACAATTTACAATGAGGCGGCTTGGCGGATTGTTCCTGATCAGTGGGATACCCTCGGGCAGGTTCCGCTGGGCACCAGCAAGTACGACAACCGTGGCGGAAAACAGCGTGATACCAGGGACTTCCTGCCTGATGCCACGCCGTTCCAATACAAAGTGATCGCCACCACCGCGACGGGGGGACAGGGCATTTCCACTGTCTCTGCTCCGGCATCAGCCAGCGGCCAATTGATCCACACCAGCAAGATCCAGTACATCGGTATTCCAGTGGCGATTTTCACGGCGCTGGTTTTGGGATTCATCTCCGTGGCCAAACGGGGCAAAGAACTCTATATCCGCCCCCTGGCGGGGATTGGAGCAGTGGACGAGGCCATCGGCCGCGCCACCGAGATGAACCGCCCCATCCTCTATGTGCTTGGGCTGGGCGCTCCTGACGACATTGCCACAATCGCCTCGTATACCATCCTCTCGCGTGTCGCCAAGAAGGTCGCGGAGCACCGGACAGAGCTCTTGGTGCCCTGCTACGACGCCGTCGTGATGTCGATCGCGCAGGAGACGGTGCGCCAGGCGTACCTGGACGCCGGTCGCCCCGACGAATACAAAGAAGACATCGTGTACTTTGTCACCCAGGAGCAGTTTGCTTACGTCGCCGCCGTCAATGGCACGATG
>JAGVEK010000117.1 GCA_020058315.1 Candidatus Zixiibacteriota bacterium | reverse complement strand
GATCGAACACCAGACGCGTTGGGCGCAGAAGCACTTCCTGGAACAATTGCTGCGTCTGGAACGCGAGGAGCAACTCGGGGCAGGCTGGCACCAGCGGGGTGGGAAGCGGCGCGACCAAGCGAACGGGCATTATGCGCGCGATCTGGTCACCAGCGTCGGGCTGATCTCCCGGCTGATGGTCCCCCGCAGCCGCCGGGGTGTCTACTGCAGCCGGACCCTCGAGCGGTACCGCCGCAGGCCCAGCCGGTGGGCTCCTCGGCCGCAGAGCGCGCGAACGAAAAACACAAGAGGATGGAAAGGGCTAAGACGACTGCGCGCATCGGAACTCCGGATATAGGGTTCTCTTTCTCCTGTTAGGATTGATGGCAGGCGCACGGGTCCGGCAGGGCGCCGCCGCCTTGAAACACATAGTCGATCAGTGCAATGATATCGAAGACGTCGGTCACGCCATCGCAGTCGACATCTGACAGATCCCACGGGCAGCCCGGTGGATTCGGCAGCGGCTGGGCACCAGCAAACGTGACGTCAATACTAGCCACAACGTCGAAGACGTCAACAACACTGTCGTGATTCAGATCGCCGGCACCGCCACACGAAGAGAGTTCCCAGCAAGCGATGTTTCCTGAGCAAAGGATCTTTGCGGAGTCGCCGGAAACGCGCAGGTATCGAAATGAATTCACGGAAATGCCGCCTTCACCCAAGGTGGCATCGCCCGCGTCGCCATCGGCAGTGTAAGCGATCTGAGCCATACTTCCTACCCGCGGTGCGAGAGTCCCCAAACGTTCGGAGAAGCAAGAATCGCCGGTGGACGCGTCGCAGCCGGGTGAACGTGTTGGAGTTCCACCAATTGAATCGCTCACCGTCATGCAAGTGGGACGCGACCAGTAATGACCTCCGTCAGGGGAACTCATAAGATAGAGATTCCCATTCTGATAGCCCGCGTGGGAAGAATCGGCCATATCCAAGACGTCTTCCGAGCCGAACTGGGTAAAGAGCACGTACAGATAGTCCAAGTTGCTTCCCCCGGGGGAAGTGGGGCATGAGAGCGATCCGTCACCGACACCGACGGAAAGGTTGCAGATGTTGCGGTTGAATGCTCCCGCGGTGCCATAAGGGATCCAATCCGCCGACCTAACAACGGTGGTGTGCGGCACTCCCAGCGGACCGTTGGCCCCTGCAAGGGATTCATCCCAGTGGCGCAACTTGCAACGGGAATCGGATGTTATCCCTGAATTCGCGTCATAGAACGACGCCACCCAGAAGAGGTGCAGACGCCCGTCGGATGTGAATGCGCCGGCCGCATCACCATAAGCGCGTTCGAGATCTTGATTCGCGTAGGCCGTCACATTATGAAGAGGACCCATCGTTCCACCGACCCAGGACAAACCATCATCCGTTGACTCGTAGTAGGCGAGGTCGTTGTCGACGGTTATCCCGCTCGAGTAGTTTCGAGGCCGACAGAATCCGAAGATCAACCGTCCACTCGTCGGACTCGACGTCAGGAAGTGTGACGGATTCGAGGCGGAATCCATGAGGACAGGCGCTGTCCAGGACCCCGTGCATGTATTGAAGCGGTAGTAAAGCAGATACCCCCGGTCAGCGTCTCGGGTTCCCGCATGGTAGGCACGGCAGGTGTCGCTCGTCGAATTGAATGAGAGGGAGGGCATGTTGACAACGCCCAAGAACTTGGGCCAGAGTCCCCGGCTGCCAGTGTTTGCAGCTAGAGTGTCCGGCCAGGAAAATAGACAGAACCCCTGCGCGCCCCCCTGTGTTGCGTACGAACGATAGATGTCTTCTGCTGGAACACACGGGAAGGTACTGGTGTTTAGCCGCTGGGTTTCCGCGAACCCTGCCAGCGTGCTTTCACCTAAAGCGGGGGCAATCGTCGTATGTGCCTCGATGCTAGTGCCCCAGCTCGTCAGCCAACAACCGTCGATACCCTGTATCCAAGCTCGGCTGGCAGGATCCCACGCGTTGTAATTCGCACCCGTCCACCAGCACAGATGTGTCTGCCGGTGTGCGATCCACGCAAAGTGAATGGGCCCAGCCGGATCGGTCCCCGCCGCAACCTGCGGAGGGCGGCTCAAAGGCTGCTGCCCGCCATCATTCGTGGACCCGCACTGCAATCCAGCAAAATACCACGTTGTGGCGCGCGGTTCGCGCTTCCCGGATTGCTCAACGCCAGGGGCGGTTGGCAAAAGTGTTCCGGAGGTCGTGGGGACTTGCGCGCGCTCGCGCCGTGACATTTCCCCAACTGTGACAAGGTCTTGTCGCTGTGCCCGGACCAGTGCGCTATGGCCATCGCCAGACAGGATGAAGGGGATCAGTGGAAGTACTGACGTGGCGCCAATCCGCCAGAGGGAACTACGCCACCTTCGCCGAGAAACGGCTCGATGCTGAAGGATCCAACCTGACCACCATATGGCCACGGCCTTGCCTCCGTGTTGAATCGCTCAGGCACTTGGCCCTCCGTCCGATATTCCGGCGCCACCAGGAGAACCTCAATTCACATTTCAATAAAGCAACTCTATGGCTTTTGTCAATGGCTTCCCCCATCACGGGGTCTTTCAGCTACTTGCCATCCGCAAGGCAGGCTCACAAACCCGGTCGCGCCAAAAGAAGACCCCGGCGGGGTGTCTTCACCGTCCGCCGGGGTGTCAAACCGTCCTATGTGTACAAAATCAGCTCTTGCGCACGTTGGAGGCCTGCGGGCCCTTCGGACCTTGGGTGACTTCGAACTGAACACGATCACCCTCAGCCAGGGAACGGAAACCTTCGCCTTCGATTGCGGTGTGGTGGACAAACACGTCCGTGCCGCCCTCTTGGGAGATGAATCCGAAGCCCTTACTGTCGTTGAACCATTTGACGGTACCTTCCGCCATGATGCACTTCCTTTTCTT
>JAGVEK010000110.1 GCA_020058315.1 Candidatus Zixiibacteriota bacterium | reverse complement strand
GACAATCCGTCGGAAACTCTTCGATGTCCGAGAGCAACGGGTTCACCCGCACAAGGACGACAAGATTCTGACCGACTGGAATGGACTGATGATTGCCGCGCTTTCCAAGGCCGCATGCGCATTCGACGATCTGGAATATGCACGAGCCGCTGGGCGCGCCGCGGATTTTGTCCTGACCAATCTGCGCGGATCGGATGTCCGGCTCAAGCATCGCTGGCGTGATGGCCACACCGCGGTAGCGGGAAATGCGGATGACTACGCCTTCTTTGTCTGGGGATTGCTCGAACTTTATGAAGCCACATTTGATGCAGAGACGCTGGAAACGGCCCGGTCGCTCAATGGCGAACTGGTGAAGCACTTCTGGGACGACCACGATGGCGGGTTTTTCTTCACGGCAGACGACGCGGAGGAGTTGATCGTGCGGAGGAAGGAATTGCATGATGGCGCGATTCCGTCGGGGAATGCGGTGGCGATGCTGAATTTGCTGCGTCTCGGCCGGATCACTGGCGACAGTGAATTCGAGGCGATGGCGGCGAGGATTGGCCGGGCATTCGGCCGGGAAATCGCGGGACTGCCATCGGCTCATGCACAGATGCTGCTGGCCGCTGATTTCGCGTTGGGGCCTTCTGCCGAGGTGGTCATTGTCGGCGATCCCGGGGGGACCGATACACGGCAGATGCTGAGGTCGCTGCGGTCACACTTTCTGCCCGACAAGGTCGTTTTGCTTCGGACGGTCACGGAAGCAGATTCTGCCATCAGCCGAATCGCGGAGTTCACGGGAATGATGACCGCAGTGGATAACCGGGCAACTGCCTATGTATGCAGGAACTTTGTGTGTCAGAAACCGACGAACGACGTGGAGGAGATGATGCGGTTACTTGTGTCCCAATGAATGTCGGTGATCGTTCATTATCGGATCATGGGCATGTCACTCACTTCTTCGGGCGGTCGAGATTGCATCGGGCACAGAATTCGTGGGACGCAGGATTGATGCGGCCACAAGCACATTTCCAGAATCCATTTGCGGGTTCCGTGTGAACAGCCACGGCGGAATCTGATTCCACCGACGAGTTCGAGATCGGCGCAAGATCGGAGGCTGGGCACGGCGCCGTTGCTCTATTTCGCGAGGCGATTTGGGGGCGGTCAGGTGCGGTGGACGCATTGTCGGGCCAGCCAACCCGTTCCGGGCCATCGGAAGCGTGATGAGTTGAATGCATCTGATCGGGGATGTTCTCCATGTCTGACTTCACTCGTTCTGCAGACGCCATGTTCTGCATGGACTGCATCGATATCCGGAGATCACCCGTTTTCTTGCGCGAGCGCAGAACCATCAGCACGATCCCTGCAAGGGATCCGAACCCTACCAGAAAGAACCAGAACTTCAGATTGGACTTGGGGATGAACACCGGAGTGCGACGAGGGCCCTCGTAACGCAGAGTGGGCATGATGCGCGCGAAGTCACTCTCCCAGGCTTTGTACGCGGCCTGGGGGGCGGCACAGCGAATGGCATAAATATGCTGCTGATCTGCGGTGTCACGGACCAGGAATCCCGCCACCCAATTTTCGAGAAACTCCCCGTCGGCGGGAGAAGCGCTGCGATAGCGAATGTCAAAGCTGGCCCCGTCCGCTGTCACTTCGTGAGTCGAATCCTCAACCGATGCCGACGATTCGCCGGTGGAGACGAGCGAGATAATCTCTCCGACCAGCGACGGCCAGCGGTCATTCAGATCACTGGCGTCGTGGATCGAGTACACGGGTTGCACAGGACAATGCGCCAGCATTGCGATAGCCTGTCCATCCCCGTTGGAAAAAACCGCCAGCGCCCTGCATGGTGATGCACCGACTGTCGTCGGCGAAGGGATGTCGAGAAATTTCCAAGCCTCGTTGGGGCGTCCAAAGGACACGTGATGGAGCGGGTCAGTGTAGCAGTTGCCTGAGAGGTCGGCCCCTGCGAATGGCGGAAACGAAAACCCCAAAAGAAACGTCATCCCGATGAATATCACGATCCGTCTGCATGAGAACATAGATCCCTCGCGCTTGGCCCTCCTCCTAAGATCGACAGGGGAAAACGAGACCTTGAGTGGCGGGTTTCGGCGGATGATTTCGGAGAAAGCCTGGTGCCACGGGTCTTCAGACCCGTGCCTCATAGGGTGGCCGACGACGCGGGCTGATCGAATGGATGGCGGGATCCCCCCGGCCCCCGCCATTCGCGTCGTTCGCCTGCGGCGAACTTGCTTCTGGTGGGCCACCGAGCCAAGCCGGCCCCACCCACCCCAGCGGGCACGGCGAGCCGTGCCCCTACGTGTGCCGCGTCACCAGCCGGTTCGTGTCATTCATTATGCGAGGATCAACAGCGCGTTCACCATCTTTGCAGCCGGAAGGGCGGGAACGCGACTGATTCGCCGCTTGTGCGAGCAAGCCACAGTGCCAGCGCCAGAGCGAAGACAGCATCGCAGTGCGTGTTGTCCTCCCAGGTGAACTCCCGGAGTTCGCCGGCCAATGACCAGTACTCACCATCGGGCGTCGTCATCTCGATTTGCGGAATCGCCACCGCCCCGGCCACGAAGGCCTGTTCCAAAGCGGCGATCAGTTCGTTCTTGGCGCGCCCGCCCCTCTCGCCGAAGTTGAATCCCTCGGCTCCGATATCGACCAACTCGGCCAGTACGACATCGCCCAAGCCTGTGGCATCGATCAGCACGCGACCGCGATACTGGGCGTGACGTTTGCGAATGGCGGTGAAGACGCCGGGCCAGTTGCGATGCTGGAATCGCTCGAAGGCGACCAACTGCATCGGGCGGGCCGAGCAATCCAAGGTGATCCCTACTGTCCAGGATCGTTTGCGCGCCAAGTCCCAACCGTGGACGTACTGGCGTCCGACGGCCAGCGCGGACAGGCCGCCAGACTGAGTCAGTGCCCGCTGGATGTCGGTTTCGGCGAGGACCTCGTTGCCGCAGTCCACGAAGCGCCCCTCGATATTCTGAGCACGACGCTGGGGCGAGAGACGGAGCATGGTACGTGTCAGGTATTCGACCGGCAAATGGGGATTCTCGCGCGTGTCCCCGCGCTGGACATAACCAAGGGATGAATTCGACGCGAGCCGGAGCGCCTTGCGATAAAACCAGTTCTTGCCGCGCGGGGTCGATGTGTAGTCGATTTGCCCCGCACGATCCACAACACGCATCGCGAGGACTTCCTCGACAACCTCTTCCGGGCTTGGTTCGAAGGCCGCTTCATCGAAAGTCACGAAATCGAAATCGTGGCCGAGCAGGTATTCGCCGCGCCGCTGGCTGGAGCGCGCCCACAAAACGGAGCCATTCGTGAGACGCAACATCGGAAACGGCGTGTGGATCAGTTCTTCGATGAGATAGTCGGATGACGGCAGGCGGCGGACGAGTCGCACCGCTTCGTTGAAGATGATGCGGGCTTGATCGAGCGTGATGGAGACATTGACCGCGACATAGCGTCCGGCGCGGTCATGGCAGGGATTGCGGATCTGGAAGAGACAGCGGTGGGCAAACTTGACGGCCTGCGCCAGGGATTTGCCCCAGCGGTTGCCAGTGTGCAGCAGATTTTCGGATTTGTTGGAGAGGGTGAGCCAGCGCTCCTGGCCGGGGTGGGGATCAAGCCCGAGGAATTCGCGCGCAAAGAAGACGGGATCGTTGATGGCGCGGCGCCAGCGTGAGGAGG
>JAGVEK010000455.1 GCA_020058315.1 Candidatus Zixiibacteriota bacterium | reverse complement strand
GGAACCACACGTTTGCGTGCTATTAGACGCATGAGCGTGTGCAATCCGTTCTTGAGGGCACAGTCCCCGGCTGGCGGGCCGTAGCGTTCTTCCTGCAAGATCTTTTGGAATCGACGCCGTTCCGCCGAAAAGCGGAACGGCTTTTTGTTGAAGCGTACACCGAGAAAACTGTGGAGCGATATATGGAGTGGTCAATTGAAACGCGTGAATTAAGGCGCACCTTTCGCGACCGGCCCGTGCGGCGTTTGTTTCGCCGCGCTGTTGGTACACCGATCCCTGACAAGATTGCGCTCGACTCGGTCAATGTGACGGTCCGGCCCGGTGAACTGTTTGGTCTCCTGGGACCGAACGGCGCCGGCAAGACGACGTTGATCAAGATCCTCTCCACCCTCTTGCTGCCAAGTTCGGGGCAGGCGACGGTGGATGGCATCGATGTGGCGAAAGACCCGGACAGCGTGCGCCAGCGAATCAATATGGTCTCCGGCGGCGAGCACTCGGGGTACGGGATCCTCACCGTGCGCGAGACAATCTGGATGTTCTCGCAGTTTTATGGCGTCCCGACAAAAGTGGCACGCCAGCGAGCGGAGGCGATGATCCAGCGGCTCGGGCTGTCCGATTCGGCCGACACCAAGACATCCAAGCTGTCGACCGGGATGCGTCAGAAGATGAACATCATCCGCGGCTTTGTCAGTGACCCGAAAATCCTTTTTCTGGATGAGCCGACGCTGGGGCTGGATGTGGGTATCGCCCGCGAGGTGCGCGCGTTTATCTGCGAGTGGATCAAGGAACACCCTGAGCGCACGGTCCTCTTGACCACGCATTACATGGCCGAGGCCGATTCGATGTGCGACCGCGTGGCGATTATCGACCAAGGGCGCGTTCTGGCGTGCGACACGCCGGCCAATCTGAAACGCGATCTGGCGCCTGACTGTGTCTACCGGATCGAAGTCCCGCTTTGGACTGAGGCCGTGAACCCACTGGACCAGATGCCGGTCGTGCGTTCGGTCGCCATGGAGCACCGGGGAGACCAAGGTCGCACGCATCTGCGGGTCATTCTGGAGGAAGAAGGCGGGATCGCTTCGGTGACCGACCGCCTCGCGAAGCGCGGAGCACGGGTGTTGTCAATGACACGGTTGGAGCCATCTCTGGAGGACGCATTCCTCAGTCTGGTCGGCCACGGTCTGACCTCGAGCAACGGAGAGAACGGTGCGCGATAGTGAGGCGATGTGCCACGGGTTTTGCACCTTCAAGAAGAACGCGGCGGGATCTTCGATCTTGGTGGCCCACCAGAAGCGAGTTCGCCGCAGGTGAACGACACGGATGGTGGGATCGCCGGGTACCACGAGTCTTCAGACCCGTGCATCCGTGGCGGGGGACACATCACACGGGTCCAAGAAACCCGTGGCACCTGGAGACGTGTAGGGGCGCACTGTGTGCGCCCAGCGCGGCCGAAGACTGCGCCTTTCTTGAAGAATTGAGATGAATAGATGAGAACAAATCTGACCACCAATCTGCGTGCCATCTGGGGGCGTGCGTATGTGCGCGTCGTCGGCGCCAATCGCGAACCCTCGTGGCTGTTTTTTGAAGTCGCCCTTCCGCTCTTGGCGTCGTTTTCATTCGCGCTGATCTACCGCGGTCTGGGGGCGCCTGAGGAGTATGTCGGATTTGTGGTGGTGTCTGGCGCGATGATCGCATTCTGGCAGAACATCCTCTGGTCGATGGCGGCACAGTTCTTCTGGGAAAAGGAGATGGGCAATCTCGAGCTCTATCTGATCGCGCCAATCTCGCGCATGTCAATTCTGATGGGAATGGCGGTTGGCGGCCTGTTCATGACAGCCATCCGCGCCACACTCATTCTCGTGATTGGCACATGGGTCTTTGGCGTCACCTACCAGGTGTCGAGTTGGCTGCTCCTCGGTGGGGTATTCGTCCTCACCATGGGAGCGGTCTATGGGCTCGGGATGTTGGCATCCTCGCTGTTCATGCTTTTTGGGCGCGAGGCCTGGCACACGGCCAACCTGTTTCAGGAACCGGTGTACTTCGCGACCGGATTCTACTTCCCCGTGCGCTCCCTTGGTGATGTGGGGGCAATGCTGGCAGCGGCGATCCCGCTGACTTTGGGATTGGATGCGATCCGTCAGTTGATCTTCTCCGGCAAGCCGGTCAACCCTCTCTTCACGGTGCGAACCGAGATGATCCTGCTGGTCGCGGCGACAGTGATCCTTAATTGGGCAGCGCTGAAGGCATTGCGCTATATGGAGAATCTCGGGAAACAGTCGGGACGCCTGACGTTGAAGGGGCAGTAAGGATCGGGGAACCTGGAGAATCATCATCAGCTGTGCAGGAGCGAACTGACGGGGGCGCCTCTACAGAAACCAGACGAGCAAATCAAATGACAAACCGATTACTTGCCAGAACTCGCTTGCTGCTCACCGCCGGTCGTTTGGGGTGGGCGGTGGAATCGAATTGGACCGACCCGTTTGTCTTCATGACATACCAGATTGTCCGGCCGTTGTTCGGGGCCTTCATTCTGGTGGTCATGTTCAAAGTTGTCACCGGGCAACCAGCATCGGCACCGGCATTCGCCCAGGTCTATGTCGGCAATGCCATGTTCATGCTGGTGGTCCAGGTGTTGTTCGGAATCGGGATCGTCATCTTCGAAGATCGTGAACGATTCGAGATGTTGCGTTACATCTACCTGGCCCCGGTTGGCCTCGGCACTTACCTCACCGGACGCGGCCTGGCCAAGACGATCGCCACGACCGCCGGGGTGGTCGTCACCCTGCTGGTGGGATCTCTCCTGTTTGGAATCAGGTACGACATGGCACTGGTCGACTTACCGTATTTCGCGGCAACGTTGGTGCTGGGCATCATGGCGATCCTGGCAGTCGGCGTGGGACTGGCGGGCATAGAACTGGTGACTTCACGGGAAGGGTTTGGCCTATCCGAGGGTGTCGCGTCCGTGCTCTATCTCCTCTCCGGCGCGGTCTTCACCATCGACATCCTGCCTCGCTGGATGATCTCCGTTGGGCACGGCCTGCCGTTCACCTATTGGCTGGAGGCGCTGCGGCGTTCACTCTTGCATGCGCCGTACATCGGTTCGCTGTCACACCTGAGCAACGGGCAGATTCTCTTCCGGCTTTCGTGGACAACGGCGGCAACCGTCCTCGTTTGCTGGGCGACCCTCGCGATCACCGAGCATTACGCGGTCGCCAGCGGCAAGCTGGATCAACGAACCGACCATTAGCCGCCTCCAAAATCAAGAGAGGCGACCCTCCCTGATGGGGAAAGTCGCCCTCTATGGCCTGGTGTTGGCCCTTATTTGCTACGTCTGCTGGTTGTATCGGCAGCGTCGGCGGTGTCTTGAGTTCAGAGCATGGCTGGATTGTCGCAGTTGCCGAAATCCGCTTGACCTGAGCGCAGATTTCGGCGATTTTTTGGCGAGGCCGATCTCCACTGATCGGCGAACCTTGGCGCTATCGTCTAGGGGTTAGGACGGGTGGTTCTCAGCCACTTAACCGGGGTTCGAATCCCCGTAGCGCTACTTTGGGGACATTGGAAGAGCTTCCCCACAACCGTTTCCATGTGAATTGAGACTCCACCCGCCAGCCCAAGACCGCGATTGCGGGGATCATCCGCGCATCCTTCAGCGGTCAGAGCCAGGATCTTGCGACTCTTCAGCAAGTAGACCCGGAGTGTTTGCTGCTGGACGAATCGGGCCAAAGTTCTTCGGGGGCTCGTTCGCTTCATCCTACAGAAAACGGTGCCGCGTTCCAAGCGATCTAACTTGTTGATGAGCAATACGATGAAGCCAAGAGGCGACATTGCGCCACTACTGAAAACTGTGCGAACCCGGAAACGGGAACTGCCGCAACTTTAACGCAACTTTACGCTTGCGTGGAT
>JAGVEK010000349.1 GCA_020058315.1 Candidatus Zixiibacteriota bacterium | reverse complement strand
GGCCACGGGGCGCTCTTCCAGCAGTATTATCTGCGAGTTTCCGACCGGCTCTTCTATAAGAACCAGATCACCTTCATCGGCACGTTCAGCCACCATGCGCGCCAACGGGGCCGGGCGGCAGAATTTCGTCCCCGGTACGAATGGCTGCTGTCGAGCGTCGGATATGGCGGGCAGTTATCGTACGAGCCTTACACCCAGTCACAGCAGGGAGCGGGAGGCAAAGGGAACGAGGAGATCAGCCGGCGCTGGCGCGGTGGCTTGTTCGTTCAACCCGAGCACTGGCCGCGTATTGCCTGCGATTTTTTGCGCTCCCGCCGCACGCAGTCGGAAAGAGGCACCGGCCGTGAACGCTGGGACTCGTACATGGTAACCTGGCAACCGCGGTCGAACGTGCTTTCGGCGGGGTATTCACGCCAAGTGCGAACTTCACAGGGATCTCGACCTGATATGGTCGAGATCTACCGGGCGCTCGCTTCGACGGAACGTGCTCTTCCATGGCATCACCGCCTGAGCATGGGGTACAACTTCGATCGAACATGGAACAAGCAATCATCGGCGGTGGTCGGTGCTCAGGATCAGCACGCGGGAACCCTGAGTCTCTTGGGCGATCCTCTCCCTGCCTTTAACTGGTTTGCCCAGTACAGCGGTCGCTTCCTCGATGTCACACGCCCAGGCGGAATTCGGGAACGCCCCACCGACCATACCGCCACCGCGGCGATCGGCTGGACTCCGGCTGCCGTTTTCAACGGATCGGTGTCACGGTATTTCGAGCAGACAGGACGCAGGCAGGGAGAAGATGGCCAGCGGACCGATTACTGGCAGGGCCGTGCAACATCGGAAGGAAGACTCTACAGGCAGATCCGGGTTTTCGCGACCGCCTACCGGATTGTCTCCTCGGGTGCCCCAAAGGGAATGCGTTACAACGACGCTTACTTCCTGTCTTTCCGCGGGCGGCCCTTCCGGCGCACCGACTGGTCCGCGGAACTAAGCCTGGGCGACCGGCATGGACGGCAGGCTGAGCGGTTTGGCGGGAACATCAACATCTACGCGCGATTGGAGCCGCTGTCGAGCGCGCAGGTCCAGGCTGGCTATACAGCCCTCGTGAGCGCCGCCGAACTGTCTGCTTTTCATATCACCGAAGAGGGCTATAATACAAATGTGCAGTACGTCCCGGCGGACAATATGAGCCTCTCAGGTACATGGTCGATCCGCCGAACCCGGCTTGCAACCGCCAAGTGGAGCGGGGCATGGTCGGCAACGGGGACATACCGCTGGCCATCATTCGCAAACGTGAGCTTCAATTATTCCGAGCGTCAGCTATCGGTGCCAGCAGGAGGGACAACTCCGCCGAAGCAGGCGCGGCAGCCGGCGTCACTGGTTGCAAGTGGCACATGGTGGGTTGGAACCAGCACAACGGTCACAGGGCAATACGCGCGCCAGACCAGCAATGACGGCGCGACAACTGATAACTGGGGCATCGGCATCTCAACGTCATTCTAATGCGGCAGAAGGTGTAATTATGGCATCGCGCAGAGGTGTTCATCTGATCTGGAGTCTGGCACTCATTTGCGGGTGCACAGCCCCTCACGCTTACATCCACCCCGAGGCGGACTTGGGCTTCTACCGCCGGGTTGGGGTCGCTCAGTTTCAAACTCTGGCGGACGATCCGCGGTCGGGCCAAAAGGTGCAGCGGGTGTTTCTCACCGAATTGTTGAAGCGGCATGACTTCGATGTTATTGTTCCCGGCGAATTCACAAGAGTGGAAAACGACATCCGCACCCAGGCGGGGTTATCGGGGGACATTCCCATGGACAGCGCGACCTTGCAAAAGATCGGGCAGAAAGCAGGTGTTCAGGGGATTCTTCTGGGCGTGGTCCGTGATTACCGGATGGAACGTGTGGGGCAGGAGGAGTTCCCGATGATCTCGTTCTCCCTGCAATTGGTGGATGCACCCACAGGACGAATCGTCTGGGATATTTCGATTGGCGAGCGCGGTGGCCCGAAATTTCCGGTCATCTCTATTGGCGAGACGCACACTCTGGACGAACTTACTACCAAGCTATGCCGCCGGGCACTGGGGACGCTGAAATGACAAGGCCATTGTCAAAGATGTTCCTCGTACCCGCGAGTGTTGCGATTCTGGCCGGGGCCACCGGGGAAATTCGAGCCCAAGACACCACGCGAATCGAACTGCAATGTCCACCGATTGTCGTCGTTCCCTGCAACAAGCCCATTGACTCCACGGTGACTCTCGTCGCGGCAAACAGCAACTGTGGTGCGGTCACACTGGTCTACTCCGACAAGACTGTCCCGGGAGCGACTCCGGACCTGTTCACGATTACGCGCACCTGGACAGCCACCGACACGTGCGGGCAGAAACGGACTTGTGAACAGACCATACGGGTGGTCCCCTTCCGGCCGCGCATTGCCATCCTGCCGTTCGAAAATCTTGCAGAAGCGGAGGACGGCGCCCGGGTCTTCGCGCGTCTCATGCAGGACCAGCTTGTCCGGTCACCGAACCTCGACGTCATATCCGCCGGGGAGGTGGAGACCGCCACGCTTCGGGCCCGCATCCGGCTGCCCGTGCTCATGGACAACGACCAGAGCCAGCGCCTTCGCCAGGTGTTGAACGCCGACTACTTTGTTCTCGGTACGATCCTCGCCTACCAGACAACCGCTGACCAATACTCAGGTATCATTCCCGTTGCCGGGATAACCCTCCAGCTACGCGACGCGGTCTCTGGCCTGACAGCCTGGTCTGAGACATACCATGCGATAGGCAACAGCGGTGAATGGCTCTTTGGACTCGGAGTACAGCACGATATCACCCGCCTCGCGCACTCGATCTCGCAGCAAGCTGCAAGGAAGCTGAACAAAGTGATCAAACCCGTGCCGTGCGACACGATCGCCCGGTGAGACTCTCGAAGTACTCTGAGTCTGCGGTCGCCCCAAATCATTTCAAATGCTACTGTTTTGGTTACATTCATGTCTCGAGAGCGCCCACCAGCCCGCTTCTTGCCAAGATCCGAAGATACGTCAGGAACGAACGTTCGTTTGTATTGTCAACTCGTTTCACTCCAAGGAACTATCGCAAGAGCGCACGGGTCATCGCGACATTCTGGGATTCGGTCAGTTAGGCCGTGGCATCGAATATAACTAAACAAGTTATATTCGATGGGGAATCGCTTCTAAGAACGTGTCACAACAAGAGATTGAATCCACAAATTTTGTTGACTTTCCCCGGGATTTGCTTATTCTGTCGCTGACACTGAGACGGCACCTCAACCCCGTCTCGTGAGAGTGAAAGCGTACTGATCGACAACACTGATTGTGATCTCGAGTTGAAATTGTGAGAAGACATCCCGCCATCGCAAATTTCGGGGATATCGCATGTGATGGTTTTCACAAAACACGTGGAATGCTGTCGCTCATTTGCGGGTCCATCTCCTCCGTCTTGCTCTGCGCAGTCGTGATCTTCGCGGCTGATTCCGCCTGGGGCCAGACCAGCCCGTGGTTTGTCAAGAGTATCCACTACGAGCCTCTCGGAGCTGCTGGATTCAGATCGATCACCGGAATGGCCACTGATCCGCTCTCAGGCGAGACTTACATCCTCGACGCAGGGCGGCACGCCGTGGATGTGATCGATTCGGCAGGCTTTCCGCGCTACAGTTTCAAGCACTGGATTACCGACAAGAAAGACGGGCAGCGATCGGCGGGAGAACCGAACTCGATTGTTATCGCCGAATCCGGTGAGATTTTTCTGACCGATTTCTTCTCCAGCAGGATCGACGTTTTGAATATCCGGGGTGAGGTGATCGACCAGATCGACATGCTGGCGGAAGTTGGCTGGCAGGGTCCGTCCGTCCGCCCGGAGAAACTTGGGCTCGATGCTGGTGGCTGGCTGTACGCGAGCATCGGGGGCGGGCGCAGTGGAGTCTTGAGACACCGCATCGACGGAGGCCCAACTGAAGTCTTTATTGATGCGTCCGCGGAGAAGATAGAGTGCATCACCGGGATGGCGGTCGCGGCGGACGGGCGGGTTGGGATTCTCGACTACCGAGGCACCCCGGCCGTTCGGATTTATGATCCATCAGGCAAGCAAGTCCTTGGTTTTGCCGGGCATGAGGTAGCCCCTGGGGACCTGTCATTTCCGGTATCGATGATCTTCGCCGCCGATGGCACATTCTGGATCGCGGATGGACTCCGTCAGGCGGTTAAGCACTACTCGTCCGACGGCAAATTTCTGGAGTACATCGGTGGTTTCGGCTGGGCTCCCGGCAACTTGCGGTACCCCTCAGCTTTGACGGGTGATGGGGTTGCGCACTTGACGGTGGGCGAGCGGGTCGGCAGGCGCGTCCAGGAGTACGTGCTTCCAGGTGCACTGGCCGCAGCGGAGGCGACATCTCTGAGCCCAGTGAATGGCATGGCATCAGACGGAACCGAGCAGACGGCCGCGCCAGCAGTGGCTTCGGATCCGGAGACTGAGAGATAACAGCATGGAGTTTGGTGTGACACTCAATCAACCCCTCAAGGAGGTTAACATGAGGAAAGTAGCAGTACTGGCAGCCGCCCTTGTGCTGATAGCAGCGGGGATCACGACCGCCGGCGATTATCATTACAAAGGCACTCTCAATTGCAACGAGTGCCATGTCATGCACGGTTCTCAGCAACACGGTTACAACGCCAACGGCACGGGGAATTCCACTGCCATCGGCGGAGCACAGCCGTACGACTATCTGCTTCGTAACGAGCCGAATGCGCTCTGCTTGTCTTGTCACGACAATCAGTCCTTCGCTCCCGATGTTCTCGAAGCCAACGGCGGGCCGGCCCCGACTTTGGGTCGTCAGGCCGGTGCCCTGAACATGAATAACACCGGGCTGTACCTGGACGCGACAGGCCATACGCTGGGATCGACGGCGTCGGCCCCGGGCGGAACCTGGTCCAATGCCAACGGCCTGAAGTGCATCGATTGCCACGCTGCCCACGGTAGAGGTGGCACCCGCGCTTCGAATCCATACCGGAACCTCCGCAATCCCGGCGGCGACGCCATTTCCTACGCGGTTGCAACCAACGACCTGACCAAGGACGTGTTCGAGGTTTCCAATGGCGGGAGCGACCACTACGACATAGGCAACGTGAATTTCAACGAGCCCAAGAGCGACTCGTCGTACTACGGGCAGTTCTGCAAGGGATGTCACACGAACTTCCACGGCAAGGCGACTGATGCCAATATGCGCAATCAGGCCGGCCCTGCCGGAGAAGAGTGGGTGCGGCACCCGGCGGCCGATGCCAACATCGGCGCCATGGGAGGCGGTCACTCCAGCCTGACGACGTTCCAGGGCAGGACGAACCGCGTGAAGGTCCTGAGCCACGCCGGCGTTTGGGATCCCCCGGG
>JAGVEK010000015.1 GCA_020058315.1 Candidatus Zixiibacteriota bacterium | reverse complement strand
TGGCTTTGGGTGGAATGCCCTTGCACTCTACTCTGACCGAAAGAATCTATTGTGGCGGTGATGGCGGCGCCCAAGGCGCCAATCCGGGAGGACAGCCCAACTTTCTTGGGCTGTACCATCGTTGGTGTATAAGTCAGGTGTGGTTGGATACTATTTGTTAGACCGGGAAGGTTGGTACCAGGGGCGACTATCAATGATAGGCAGTAAAAAGCAGCACTACGTGCCACAGCTCTACCTCCGCTCCTTTACCAGCGGGACAGGTCAGATATCTGTTTTCGACAAGGCCACTCGCCGGTCATATGCGTCTAGTGTTCGTGATGCTGGGCATGAAAACCACTTCCTCTCCATCCCGGAACTGGACGGATCGGCCGGACCTGGATCTCATTTCGAAGCACTGTTCCAAGAAGTCGAGGCGCCGGCCGCAATTGCTCTAGCCAACGTGGTCAGCGCCGCCGAAGAGCATCGACTTATGTTCTTGGATCAGGGAGAAAGAGAAATTCTTGCTCGTTTTCTTGCGGTTCAGTTCCTGAGAACTCCCGAAGCGCGGACGCGGGTCATAGAGGCCCTTGAGTGCCTTACCCGCTCGATCATGAGTATCAAAGCTAGGCAGAACGCCATGGAGTGGGATCACAAAACAATCTCCGAGGCTGCCCGGATCCCTGTTGAGAAATATGCGAGAGTCCATGCTCAATTCGGATTGAATCCTGAACAAATCGCCACAATTGCTTACGCGCTTGACTCCCACGTGTGGCGGGTGATGATCAACTGTTCAGACCATCCGTTTTATACCTCCGACAACCCGCTGGCTTTTCACTGCCACGTACCGAGGCCGGGACGCGGTGTGGGCATTGCCACCTACGGCGTAGAAGTTGCGTTCCCCTTGTCACCGCGTTTGATGCTAACCTTGGTGCATCGCGGGTATGCGCGTGATGTGGCGCCGAATTGGCTAGAAAGTGAGGGCATGGTGGGCGAGGGAAATGACGGAAACGTGGAATACTATCGGTGGATGCAGATTGTGTCCGCACGGCGTTTTCTGTTCGCGCCACGGGATGACTTCACTCTTGCCCGCGAGGTCTGTGAGCAGGAGCCTGACCTCTGCGACATGGATCGGAAACGTATGGAAGTCTGGTGGGGCGGCCAGGAGCTGTGAGGGATCCCGGTCTAACTAGCCGTCGCAGCGGACGGGCGCCTGCGGCCCCCCCGCTGACCGCCATGCGTTAGACACTGGTCTTCATTCGGCGCCCGGAGGGCGTAAAGTGATGGATGAGGCTATCGCGACGAAGCTTTTGGAGTCGATCGCTGCTGAGCAAATGTTCATCCTTTGCGGCGCCGGCCTGTCGATGGCGCCGCCCAGTAATCTTCCATCTGCGATATCTGTCGCTCGCACCTGCCGCGAGCGCTATCGGAGCGAAACCGGGTCGGAACTAGATCCATCTCTAGGGGACGATCTCGAGCTAATTGCCCGCTACTTCTACGTTAGCGACACCTTTAACGGCCTCTTCCTTGCGAAGCTAGTACCTTGGTGCCGCTTCCGAAATTCTCCCCCCAATGTTGGCCATGAGGCAGTAGCTGACTTTCTCGCGTGCAAGGCAGTTGTTGCGGTTATTACCACGAACTTCGATATGCTCTGCGAAGAAGCCGCTGATCTTCTCGGCGAACCGGACTTTCGTGCCATCGTGGACACTCCCGACATATCCAACCCCACGGAGCATGGAAAGCTCTTGAAAGTTCACGGGTGCTCACTTCGTTCGCGGTCCGAGACGATCTGGTGCAGGGAACAACTGGACCAACCGCTCATCCGTGAACGGATCCATCGCTTCGCCACCTGGCTCGCAGGACAGCTCTCCGGAAGGGACTTGCTGGTGGTTGGATTCTGGAGCGACTGGGCTTACTTGACGGAGTTGTTCGCAGCCAATCTTGCCTCGGTTGGACCACGGAGCGTTTATGTTGTCAATCCTGACAGTGTCAAACAGCTTCGGCAGAAGGCGCCGCGGCTCTGGGCATGGGCTAACGGCCCGAGCGTCCAGTTTCATCACGTTCGAGAGTCTGGGGAGATTTTCCTCGACGATCTGCGCCGTATTTGGAGCGCTCGTTTCATCTCGAGGCTAATGGACGCTGCGAGCCCGACCTATGAGTCTCTTTTCGGGCCACCACCGAGTGCGCCGCCCGATCTGAGCGGAACGTATAATAGCCGTACACTGTACGCAATGAGGCGGGATCTAACGGGAACACCCAGTACTCGTCCGGTCCGGGAACGATCCCCGTTGCCCTCTGATCACGTCGCAGCGGCTATCCACCGGCGCCTGCTCGACAGGGGTGGTATATTCTACGCTCACCGCTACCTGTTGGGTGACCGGTCTTTTCGGATAATCAGTGGTAGGGGACGCCTCCTCAGTGAAATTCGCGCTAGCTACCAGTCCGAACCGCCGCTACTTTCGGATGTTGACAAGGTTGTTTGCGCAGGCGCCGCCGAGGATCCCTCAGCGCCGGATATTGTGCGTGGCGGCCTGGCAGGCTCGATTGTAAGACCAGGTTCGAGAGCAGAATGGGTCACTCATGCCTCGCTTGTCGGGGCTCTCTAGGTGCCAATGAACACCCTTCTCAATGATGCCCGTAGCCA
>JAGVEK010000530.1 GCA_020058315.1 Candidatus Zixiibacteriota bacterium | reverse complement strand
CGCCACGCTCTGCAAAGAGACGCCGGTTGCGGTGCCAGTCAGCAAGAAACCATCCAAACTTCCGGCTTGGACCGCCACTTTGCCGGTGGACTTGCGAGGATGCCTCGCGGCTGCATTCGGTGCTCCGGGTTTCGAGGGTAGGGCCGGAGAAACTGTCATCATCCGGAGTGAAGGCGGCAGTGCGATCCTTGTCGGCACTGGTTCGGGCCGGACGGTTTCCGCCGAAACTGCCCGACGTATCTATGGTTCGCTCGTGCAATGCGCCGCAAAAGCCAAGATCGTGCGCCTGGCGGCGCCGCTGTTGGGCGGGCGGGACGCGCGCGAGAGTGCCGAGGCGGCGACAGTCGGCGCCACGCTGGGAAACTACCAGTTCGCTGCCTACCGCACCGATCGCGCCAAGATGCCAACACCTGTCGAGGGTCTCTTGTTGTTCGAACCCGACGCTGCGAAGCGACGGAAGGCTCTGGCCGGCATTGCCTCTGGCATAGTTCTCGCGGAGGCCACTTGCCGGGTTCGTGATCTCGTGAACACTCCCGCGAATGATCTCAATCCGCACAAGTACGCGGTGGTTGCCGCCAAGTGGTGCGATGAGGCAAAGATCAAACTGCAGGTTCTGGGGCCGCGCGAGATCGAGCGCGCCGGAATGGCCGCGGTCCTGGCGGTCGGAGGCGGATCAACCAATGAGCCGCGTTTCCTCATCGCGACTTACACTGGCCGCAAAGGTCAGCCCAAAGCCGTCGATACCGTGCTTGTGGGCAAAGGTGTGACGTTCGATTCGGGCGGCATCTCAATCAAACCATCGGCCGACATGTGGGAAATGCGCGGCGACATGATGGGTTCAGCCGTGGTCATGTCGAGTATCTGCGCGGCCGCGAAGTTGAAGCTGCCTGTCAATCTGGTGGCGCTGGCGCCCCTGGTTGAGAATATGCCGTCCGGAACCGCCTACCGGCCCGGTGACATCATTCGTACTCTCTCGGGGCAGACCATCGAGATTATCTCGACCGATGCCGAAGGGCGGCTGATCCTGGCCGACGCCCTCACCTACGCTCAGCGTTTCCAGCCGAAGATGATAATCGATATCGCGACCCTGACCGGGGCAGTCGCCGTGGCGCTCGGCAATGTCTGCTGCGGGATTTTCACGGACAAAGACAGTCTGGCCCGCCAGTTGGAGACGGCCGCATCTGCCTCCGGCGAACGCGTGTGGCGGATGCCCTTGTTTGAAGAGTATGATGAGACAATATCCTCCGACGTGGCGGATATGAAAAACTCCGGAGGACGGGAAGGCGGGGCGAGTGTCGCCGCGCGACTCCTGCGCAAGTTCACGGGGGACTACCCCTGGGCGCACATTGACATCGCGGGGGTTGACCTCGAAGGCAAAGGGCGCCCATATTGCCCCAAGGGCGCGACCGGATTTGGCGCCCGTCTGGTCATTGAGTTTTTGAGACAACTGTAGAACCACCGATTGAGCAGAGATGGAGGGTTTTCCAATGTTGATTCAAATCAAAGAGAAGAAGAAGCTCATCGCCGGGTTGAACCAGGCGCTGGCGTGGGAGTTAAGAGCGTACGCAATGTACGCGCACTATGCCGCCTACGTGAAGGGTTTGGAAGGTCTCACCCTGAAGTCGCATTTCGCTGAGGAGGCGGCAGAATCCATCGGGCACGCCGGAAAGGTCCGCGAGCTTCTCGCACTACTCGAGGCTGAGGCGGGCACGACACGCGATGATAAGCCCATCGTGCACACCGACGACTATCGTCTGATGCTCGAAGAAGCGCTCAAAACTGAGGAAACCGCGGCCAGGCATTATCAGAAGTTGCTGCCATTGGCCAAGGACCATCCGGTCTTCATGCACACGCTGATGCACATATTCATGGCAGAACTCAATGCCGTGGAGGAAGCCAAAGCCCTGCTGGGCAGATAGAATCACCGTCAGCCATCCTTCGTAGCAGACAGGAAGTCAGCAGGTCTGACGGGTATGGGGGATATCCATTGGGAGGTCGTAATGCCGGAAGAAGCACGATACACGGAAACTGAATGCCACAAGAAATTCGCAGTGGACTGTTTCAATCACGTCTGGAGTCTGCTGGAAAAGGCCGACCGCACCACAGAAGAGGATGACGAAATGGTCCACGCGGCCCACGCCTCGCGGTTCCACTGGGGCAAAGTCGGATCGGCTGTCAATCTGGCGCGCGGTGAGTGGCAGATCTCCCGTGTCTACTCGGAGATGAGTTCCCCCGAACCGGCGATGTACCACGGACAACGGTGCCTGGCCATCTGTCAGGAAAACAACATCGGCGATTTCGACCTCGCGTATGCCTACGAAGCGATGGCACGGGCTGCCGCTACGGCGGGTCACGCGGTCGACCGCGATCGCTACCTGGCCATGTCTCGTGAGGCAGCCGTGGCGATCAAAGAGGACGAGAACAGAAAACTGGTTCTCACCGATTTGGCAACGATCGCAGGTTAAGATATAGAGATCTAAAGCAGGAAGAAACCACGCGATTTGGGAGGGCGAGGCTCCTGCCGAGCCTGCTGCGAAGATGAAGCAAAGGCTCGGCAAGAGCCTTGTCCTCCCGATCCATCCGCTCAATCCTTCGCCATGCCCTCCCGCATCATTCTCAAATCCCGCCGCGCGCGGCCGTTCTACGCCCGCCACCCATGGCTCTTCGCGGGCGCGATCGAACGCGTGGAGGGGACTCCGGTCAATGGCGACGAAGTGGCAGTGCATGCGCATGACGGGCAGTTTATCGCTTGGGGGTTATTCAACTCCAACAGCCAGATTCGTGTCCGCCTCTACTCCTGGGTGCCTGAGCAGCGTTTGGAACCGGATTTCTGGAAGTCACGAATCGATGACGCCATCCGGCTGCGCCATGGAATCCTGGGGTTGAATGACCCCAAAGCCGCGTACCGCCTCGTGTTCAGTGAATCGGATGGACTGTCGGGGCTGGTGGTGGATCGCTACGGCGAGTGGCTGATCGTGCAATTTACCAGTCTCGCCCTCTCCCACCGGCAGCAGATTATCATAGAGCATCTCATCGAATTACTGAAACCACGCGGCGTGTATCTGCGAACGGAAAGAGGTGTCGGTGAAGCCGAAGGACTGACACTTCGCGATGGACCCCTCTGGGGCCAGGTTCCTGATGGTCCGGTCGAGATCGTCGAGAACGATCTTGCCTATGAGACCGAACTGCGGACCGGCCAAAAGACCGGCTTCTACCTCGATCAGCGGGACAATCGCCGCGCCGCGCGAGGATTCACGGCTGGCCGCCGTGCCCTTGATGTTTGCTGCTACACCGGTGGTTTCGCGTTGAATCTGGCGCGGGGAGGTGCAACCGAGATCGTCGGCGTCGATGTCTCCGTTGCGGCGATCGATCTTGCCCGACTGAATGCCGGGAGTAACGCGATCGGCAATGTTCGATTCGAGGCTGCCGACGCATTCGCATTCCTGGATCGACTCGCCGCCGCTGGTGAACGGTTCGGTCTCGTCGTGCTCGATCCGCCGCGCTTCGCGCGCTCGCGACGCTCTCTCGACCAGGCGCTCGGCGGATATCAGCGGCTCAACGAGATGGCGGTCAAGGTGCTGGAACCCGACGGGATCCTGGTGACCTGCAGTTGTTCCGGCCAGGTATCACGCGAAGACTTTTCAGGCATCCTCGGTTTGGTCGCGGAGCACACGGGGCGATCAATACAAATCCTCGAACAACGCGGCCAGTCCCCCGACCACCCGGTGGCTGCTTCCTGCCCCGAGACGAATTATCTGAAGTGCTTTATCTGCCGCGTGGCGTGATTGCACACCCCCGCTCGATTCGACTGCCAACCGGCAGGGTGCGTGCTTGGAAGCACCAATCCTTTCCGGTTTGGTCGCACCTCATTCCGCTGGAGGCTCCAAGTTCGGTTCATGTCTGACAAGAGCCTTGCCTCCCGCCACATTCCGGGGTTGATTTCCAACCATGAAGAAGCTGAGCGAAGTCACAACCCAGAGTCTGAGCTGGATCCAGCCGAAAGCCGTCCGGCGCGAGTTCGAATTGAGGATCGGAGACGAAGTCGGGGCGATTCTCCGTTGGGAGAACTTTTTCGGCTCGCTGGTTTCGATCCAGACAGACGATTCCAAATGGCTGATCCGGCGATCCGGCCTTCTCTGGCGCCGGATGACCATCCATCGTGAAGGGGACTATTCCGGCGACGCCGAGTTCAGATTTGGCTGGTTTGGCCGTGGGGTTCTCGATGTGCAGGGTGGAGACTTCTACAAGTGGCGGCGCACACGGTTCTTGCCGTGGGAATGGACTTTCAGCAATGCCAGCGATTTCCCGGTGGTTCGATTCAGACCGCGCCTCGCTTGGTTCAAGTCGCGGGGGGAGATTGATCTGGCCGAGAGCGCGACTCTGCACCGCAACCAATTGCCGCTTCTAATTCTCGCTGGCTGGTATCTCGTGCTCGTCATCCAGCGCCGGGGCCGGCGCCGGTCATAACTGCCTGTCCATCTCGCCTGCACTCTGCTCCCGGGGTTCGGAACAGCATGCCACTGACTTCAGGGCGTGTTGAAAAACCCCGGTTTCGCATTGCGGGCGCGCGGACAGGAGTGTCCGCGCCACTGAGAAACAAGAACTTCCATAACCGAGAGTGGGGCAGACACTCTTGTCTGCCCGGTTTTTCAACACGCCCTTCAGTCAGTGGTTCCCGGATTGGAGTCACTGACTGACAGGCCTGTTGAAAACCCCCCGCGTACCACGACTGAGGGTCGCAGATGCCGCGAGATTGCTTCGTCGCCACCCCGCCTTCGGCGTCCGCCGCGGCGGACTCGCAACGACTGCTGAGACATGCGATTCCGACTGCTGTC
>JAGVEK010000034.1 GCA_020058315.1 Candidatus Zixiibacteriota bacterium | reverse complement strand
GCCAGGCTGGCTCCTCGACGCGGTGGCCGCAACGCTTGCAGGCGTAGCCGCCCCGGTGGAAGGGAGTGGTTTCCAGGAGGGCGTCGATCTCGTTGGAGGCGTCGCGCAGACGCTTCTGCTCGACTAACACGCGCACGATTCCCGCGCACGCGGCGACATTGTCGCTGTCGCTGTCGAGGACATGACGGAACTGCGCCAGTGCGTTGTCGAACTCACCCTTCTTCAATGCCAACTCGGCCAAGCCCAGCAGCGCCGCGCTGTTTTTGGGATCGGCTTCGAGCGTGTGTTCGTAGACCTGCGTGATCTCGCCAAACTGGCCCATCTCGAAGTACGCCTTGCGCAGCCGTTCGAAGACCACGTGCGCGGCTCGCGGCTCGCTCTCGGCAAACTGGCTCCACCACTCGACCGCGTCCTGATGACGGCCCTCTTTCCAGTACGAGTCGCCCAGATACAGCAGCGCCGGCAGGCACTTTGCATCCAGATTGAGCGCTTCTTTGAAACTTAACCGCGCATCATGCCCTTTGCCATTGGCGTTGACCTTCAGTCCTTCGAGGGCTTTGTACATGGCCAGCAAATGACCGTCCGACTGGCCGGAGCGTTTGAGTGCTTCACGGCGCGTCTCATAAGCATCTTCGAATCGCGCGTCTTCTTCCAGAAGGCGCACGAGCTTCTCGACCGCCCACTGATGATCCTTCCGCAATTCGAGGATCTTCCGCAGGGCGCTCTCTGCCTCCTGCGGCTTGCCGGCGGCCAGATAGTCCTGAGCCAGCGACTTCTGCACGGCGATTGCATCGTCCTTGGGCAAGCCGAGGCGCAGCGTGAGGTCCTCGTGCACACGAATCGCACGGTCGTGCCGTCCCCGGCGGCGCAGCAGATCACCCAGCTTGAGATACGCATCGAGGTAATTCGAATCCTCGGTGACCACGGCTTTCAGCCGCTCAAACGCCGTATGATCATCGCCATCGACGATGGCCCTGAGTGCCTCCAAATACAGCCGTGGAGCTTGCGATGTCCGGCGTTTATGGGTCTGAGTCCAAAGAATGGCTGCCGCAGCGACTCCAAGTGCCACCGCCCAGAAAAGCGTCAGTCCGTACCCGGTCAAATCCATGCCTCCCACCCCCAACTCGTGCCGCCGACAATACGAACGCCTCGCCCGAGACCTCGGGCAAGGGGCTTTAATCCCCTTGTCCTCGATGCGAGGGACCTCTCCACGATCTCCTCCGACCGACGATCCCGGTCACAACTCATCCAAATCCCCAATCGTCCGATTCCGCAACGCTGCCAGTTCTGATTCGAGACGTCGTTTCTCGCGCCGCTCGGCACGACGGTCGGACTGCAATTTCAGAATGTACGTTAGTCCCAGGATGAGCGATGCGATCATCCCCGCGAGGAACGACCAGTAAACCACCACCACGAGCGGAACATTGTACTGCCACCGGATGAGATCGACGTCAACTCGCGGCTCCGCGTTGTAGATGGAAAATCCGATGACAATCGCAACAACGATCAAAATCAGAATCGTGCGCAATATCCCCATGACGCCTCCCGGGCTGTTCATCAAAGTGTACACCCCCCGATCTGCCCCGTCAACCCAAAACCACCGCCCCTCACCCCCGACCCCTCTCCCGAACAGGGAGAGGGGAGAAGAGCGAGATTGCAGAACTTCACGGCAGCCAAGCTCCCTCTCCCTCTTGGGGAGAGGGCTGGGGTGAGGGGCGACCCCGCGCAGAAGAATTCCCCTTGCCACGAAATTCGCTTGATCTACATTCCCGCCGGATTACCGGAGATGGTGGACGAGCGACAATGAAATCCAAGCTCGACTGGCGCGCCGCCTATTTTCACGTTGTCAGTCTCGTGGCAATAATCGTGATCCTGGTCTCGGCCATCAACCTCGGCCATGGTGTCCTGCAACTGGTTTTCCCAGCACTCTCAATGAACCAATACGACTGGGAACAGATAGAATCGTTCCAGGCCTATAAGGATGCCCGTGGTGCCCACCGTCCGCAGATCGACCCAGACGCGCAGCCGAAGCGACCCGACACCCCGGCCGAAGTCTCCCAAGGGCAGGAATCCGACCAGCAGTTGCGCCAGGCCTGGCAGGAGCGAAAGACAGTCATGGTCGAAGGGTAGCGGCGCCGGGGGCTGTACATGATCATCGAGGCCATTGTGACGGTCCTGATCGTTTTTCCCGTCTTCTGGTGGCATCGGAGGCAGGCTAAGTTGATAAGGGATACCGAAATCATCGAAAACTGACCTGTTGAAGGAAACTTGGGAATATCCGGGACCGTAGTTTGTATTGAGGATAGGATGGAACCCAGCATGCGGAAACAACCCACCATAGATGCCGAGCAGGAGCACCAAACAGGCTGCCAGGCTTGTGCGCAGGATGCCAGCACCGTGATTCGACCCGGGTGACCCGGCCAGGGAAGGACGGGAAGCCCCGGCACCAGTGGGGGATGACGGCCTCGCGGAATAACGCGGGGCCGTTCTAATGTGTGCCAGGCCGAGGTAATCCCAAGTAATTGGCCTTGGTGGCACGGGCATCCTGCCCGTGACCCATAGTCAATGCGCCCCGTTTTAGCGCAGGATGTGGCGCGGCTGCCCCGGTCGCGCGCGCAGGCGAGGCGCCCACGCCACATTCCTTTTGGCATCCCGTGCCCGGTGGACGCCAAGGGGCTGAAAGCCCCTTGCCTGGACTTTGTTGGGAGCCGGGGAAGGGGCTTTCAGCCCCTTGGTGTCAAGGGAGCGCGAATGGCTGCCGATTTGGGGCAGGGATTGCGAAGAGAATCGAAATGCAACCAGAGTTCTCTGGAGATTTGCGAGCGAGCAGAGATGACATTTCATCCCACCCTTCGGGTGG
>JAGVEK010000242.1 GCA_020058315.1 Candidatus Zixiibacteriota bacterium | reverse complement strand
GTAATCGATTCCATGTGGTGAGTCTCCCTCCGAACTTCAGATTATTGGGTTTGTCCTGGAAGAGAGCGTATCCCCGCCCCGTTCCACCTCGCGCTCGAAACACGAGCGGCGAATATAGCAAAAGAGGGGGGGAATCGAAAGGGTTTTCAGGCGCCACCGGAGGAACGCGAAGTGACTCGCGGAACTGGGATAGACCACGGTGGCCCACCAGGAGCAAGGTCGCCGCAGGCGACCGACGCGGATGGTGGGGGCGCCGACACCAGGAACCAGTCGCGGCGTGACTTCCAGGGACCAATGAAAACCCCCTCGGGGAGCAAGCTCCACGCGAGGGGGGAAGACGTCGGGTGGCACAACCAGTCTGAGAAGCTACTTCGCTTTTTTCATCACGGATTCAATCTCGATTTGGATATCGACATCGTGCCCGACGACGAACCCGCCGGCGTCAAGAAGCTTGTTCCATTTCACCCCGTAGTCCATGCGGTCGATCTTGGCGTGCGCGGAGAAGCCCATGCGCTTGTTACCCCAGGGATCATCCGCGGCGCCGACCATTTCGGCATCCAGAATCACCGGCTTGGTGGTCCCCCGAAGGGTCAAGTCGCCGGCGATTTCCAGCCTGCCTTTGCCCTTGTCGGTCACTTTGGTGGATTTGAAAGTCATTGTCGGGAAGCTGTCTGCAGAGAAGAAATCCCCACTCTTAAGATGGGCGTCCCGCGAGGAGTCACGAGTATCGATGCTCGCCATCTGGATCGTGGCCTCCACCTTGGACTTCGATATGTCACCGGCGTCATAGTCAATTGAGCCGGCGAAGTCCCTGAATTCGCCTCTCACCTTGCTGAGACCCAAGTGCGAAACGGCAAAGCCGACACTCGAGTGGCCGCGGTCGATCTTGTAAGAGTCAGCCGAGGCAGTCGTAGCAACCAGACCCAGCATCACTCCGGCAAGTATTAGTTTTCTCAACATCGATTCTCCTCTCGTTCATTCACATACAATTGGCAAACGCGACAAATTGCGTGAGCTATTAATACCCTGTGCTGCAACCATTTGTTCCCGTCACCGTGAGACGCGGACTCGCCGCCCCCGCAGCTCTCCAGTCATCCATTTGGGACACAATGAATTGCGCGAACAGTGACATCGAAATGAGAGTCGCCCCTCTCACGGAATTGTTCGGGGCGATGAACTCAACGCGGACGCTCAATCTAAAGAACCGGTTGTTTGATCCTCTTGCGGGAGACGCCAGGACATTTCAAGACCCTCACTCTTGATCGGGACGGCTGAAGATGGGCATTGGGTGCGAATCCTCGCCGAAGGTGATCTTGCGGGCCACCTGCGAGAGATTCGCTGCCGCCATGAGATACGCCCATGTCGGGATCACGACCGGACTGCAACCCTGGATGTGAACCGCCTTGTCGCGGTACACTTCCCAGTCGATCTGGGCAAAGGCCTCACGAATTTTAGACTCTCGAATCACGCCGCCTTCGGCGAAGACATCAAAGTCAAAACGTGGCACGGTTGTTCTCCTGTATGCTAAGGGCGCCCCACTGGGTCGCCCCTGCACCGCCCATTGTTCGTTCATACATCGCTGCCCCGCGCTCAGGCGGTGAACGATGATCCGCAGCCGCATGAATGGGCGGCATTAGGATTGATGAACTTGAACCCGCCGCCGGTCAGGGATTGAACAAAGTCGAGGCTTGTCCCTTTCAGGTACAGGGCGCTTTTCAGATCGACCACAACTTTGACTCCTTTGATATCGAAGACCTTGTCGAGCTGGTCCACTTGTGTATCGAAATTCAGGCTGTATTGCAATCCCGAACAACCGCCTCCCTGGACGCCGACACGCAGATAATGCTCACTGAGGTTTTCGGCTTTCATCAAGCGCAGAACCTCGCTGGCAGCCTTATCGGTCAGTTCGATGACGGGCCCGGCTTCTTCGGACACCTGCGGTTCAGGAGTGCTGGCTGTGCGGTTACACATTTGGTTCATTGCTGTTCATCCTCCACGATGTTGTTCAGCGACGTCGAACTCTGTATCCTGCCTCGATTCACGAACTCGATTCAACTTCTCTACCTGGTCGAACGCTCTGTCCCTTTTTCAGTTCATGGAGCGGCGAGAGTGCCCGCAGGCGATTGACTGTCTCGACGATCTTGTTTCCAACATATTCGACTTCTTCGACCGTATTGAAACGCCCCAACCCAAAGCGGATCGAGGAATGCGCCAGCTCCTCACCCAGCCCCACAGCCTTGAGAACATACGATGGTTCCACCAGCGCCGATGTGCAGGCCGATCCCGACGACAGCGCGACATCTTTCATGCCCATCAGGAGCGATTCTCCCTCGACGTAGGCAAAAGAGAGATTCAAGTTGTTCGGCAGGCGCTTCGTTGCGGACCCGTTGATGTAGACTTCATCCAGCCGGCTCGTGATGATCTCATTGAGACGATCACGAAGAGCGGCAAGCCTGGACGACTCCTGGATTGCCTCCTGGACCGCCAGAGATATCGCCTTGGCAAATCCCACGATGAGCGGGACAGGGAGGGTTCCTGAGCGCACTCCGTGTTCATGCCCGCCACCGTCGATAAGTGGCGCCAGGCGGATCCGTGGCCGCCGCTCGCGCACATACAGCGCACCAATCCCTTTGGGACCGTACATCTTGTGCGCGGTGAGCGACATCATATCGATGTGATCGTCGTTCACATTCACCGGAATCCTGCCGACCGCCTGCACCGCGTCGGTATGGAAGACGATCCCCCGCTCGTGTGCGAGCGCCCCGATTTCCCTGATCGGCTGGATGGTGCCGATTTCGTTATTGGCGTACATGATCGAGATCAGGATTGTTCTATCGGTGATCGCGCGTCTCACATCATCAGGATCAATCAGTCCTTCAGAATCGACGGGGACATAAGTGACATTGAGATCCGCGCGTTCGAGGTGTTGTGCGGAATCCAGGATTGCCTTATGCTCGATTTTAGATGTGATGATGTGATCGCCTGTGCCTGCGCCGACGCCAGCGACTCCTTTGAGCGCCAGATTGTCCGACTCAGTTGCTCCCGAGGTGAAGATGATCTCGCGTGCTTCGGCCCCGATTGCGTCGGCGATCTCCTGCCGGGCTTTCTCGACAGCGCCTTCGGCATCCCAGCCGAACGAGTGGTGCCGTGAAGCCGCATTCCCGAACCGCTCGGTGAAGAAGGGGAGCATCGCCTCGAGCACGCGCGGATCAACCGGCGTGGTCGCATGATGGTCCATGTAGATCGGGAGCTTCATCATTCAACTCAAGCCAACACGGCGACAGGATTCAGGATTGCGGGTCCTGAACGGGAGACCCCTTCACCAGCGAGCCGTTTCCACACGCTCCGGGGACGCTTAGTTCCACACCAATCAGGTCACTCAGCGTGTGGCGATCCAATTCCTCAATGATCTTCAGACGTACCTCACGGAGCAGGCCATAGAGTTCGCATCGTCCGAAACGATGGCAGGCATCGGGATCGTTGTCACCTGCCACACAGATGAAGGGCGAGATCGGCCCCTGAATGGCTTCAATCACCTCGCGCACCGTAGTCGTGGCGGCAGACTTCTTCAAACTGAACCCGCCGCCCGATCCCCGTTGGGACCGAAGGAGATCCGCTTTGACCAGCTTATGGAAAAGGATTCGAAGAAATTTCTCCGGGACCCCGACAGAGCGAGCCACATCACTGACGTCCCAAAACCGCCCTGAAGAAGCCGCACGATCTTGCCGGGCCAGATAAAGCAGACCCAGAAGCGCATATTCACCGCGACGATTCAAGAGCATTTTTGAAGCGATTCCATTAGATAACGACGATCAACATGTTGTCAATCCATTGGTTAGCCGATTGCCGTCCGAATCTCACGGTCTGGGTAGGTCGGCATCCTGCCAATCTTACGGGGGCGGGAACGGGGAGTTTGACGATTTCTAACCAATCTGGTTGCATTTGCTGCATGTCCACTCCTCTCTACCTTGACATCGTTGATGACGGTGGTAGCTT
>JAGVEK010000271.1 GCA_020058315.1 Candidatus Zixiibacteriota bacterium | reverse complement strand
TCGCCATTCACGGCCGCCTCGCCGCTATCGCAATTCCATCAGCGCCGATCTCCATGCTGATCAACTCGCCGCGCGGCGTCTGCCGCCCAAACTCCTAGGCGACACGCACGTCGGCCCGGACCTTGCTTCGGGTGACGCGACACCAAGACCGCGCCGCCGCGCCCGCCTCGGCTCGCAACACAAACACAGAGACTCCATCATGACCGCAGCCCTTTTGCATCACGGACGGTACGACTATTCCGCGATCGTGCACCGTCCGGATTACGCGTGGCCCGACGGGCGGCGCTTGGCCGTGTACCTGGCGCTGAACCTGGAGCATTTCGCCTTCGGCGAAGGGCTCGGCGCCAGCCTCGGGCCGGCATCGCCGCAGCCTGACGTTCTCAACTACGCTTGGAGGGACTATGGCAACCGCGTGGGGGTCTGGCGCTTGCTCGAACTCTTCGAAAGCCTGCGGCTGCCGAGCGCGGTGCTGCTCAACACGAGCATCTACGACTATTGTCCCGAGGTGCTTGTGCCGTTTCGTAGCCGTGGGGACGAGATGGTCGGCCATGGCCACACCAATTCGCAGCGGCAGGGCGATCTTGGCGAGGATGGCGAGCACGCTCTGATCGAGCAATGCACCCGCCGCATGGCGCAGGAAGAAGGAGCCGCGCCCAGGGGCTGGCTCAGTCCCTGGATCTCAGAAAGCTTCCAAACGCCCGACCTTCTACACGAGGCGGGCTATGGCTACACCTTGAACTGGTGCCAGGATGATCAGCCGATCCGGTTCAAGACCCGCAAAGGCCAGCTCTGGTCGGTGCCCTATCCCCAGGAACTGAACGACATCCCGACGATCATGGCGCGCCATGTCAGCGGCGAGGGCTTCGCCAACATGATCATTGACACCTACGACGAGATGCTGGAACAGAGCAGGGCGCAGCCGCTGGTCATGGGCATTGCCCTGCATCCCTATATCCTCGGCCATCCACACCGTATTCGCCACTTGCGCCGGGCGCTCACTCACATCGCCGCGGACGGACGGGCCTGGGTCACCACGCCGGGGGCGATTGCCAATCATGTCGCCGACCTCCCCGAAGCGGGAGCCTGACCGCCGTTCTTTTGCTTTGGCCAGGCGGCGAGCGATCACGGTGTTGGGTGTGCTGCGCCGACGCGGATTGCGCCGCTTGCTGCCGCGACTTGGTGCATGCACACGACTGGCGCCCCAGTCTTGGGCATCGAGGTTTGCAGGCCATGCAGTTGCTGTGTGGCTCGCTTGTGGTGCCGCGGGGCGAGCGGTCAATCCGCATTGACGGGGTGAGCTGTTGCACGCCTGGACTTATACGCATGGTGGCGCCGATGCGATATTGAGCCAGTTCATGGCAATGTGCCGACTGAGCCCTGAACCGCCAGAATCGGTCAGAGTCCATACCGTCTCTTAACGGGGTAGGGTTGCAATCGGTTCAGCGCAAAGTCGGCATAGTGGCACACGCCGTGCTCGGTGCTAACCGTACGTCCTATCAATTCTCGTCATCTTGAATGTTGCAAAAAACGAGCTGGTTCTTGCGGGAAATTTTGGAAGCTTCGCTGCGAAGATGCGTGCATTGTTTAATTACATCTCTGGAATTGCGATGCAAAACTCAAGCATAAAAGGATCTACTCGTGTTGCCCCAGCAGACTCATTTTTACACCCAGATGCACTGATTCGAATTCACCATATTCTTGGCGATCCTACCCGCAACGTGCCGCCTTTGCTGGCGTGCGGGCGCACTCAGTTTTACGCTTGGATCAATGAAGGCAAATTTCCCAGGCCTCGCAAGCTTGGTCATGCCTCATATTGGCGTGCTGGCGATGTTCTGGATGCATTAGTCAAGTTGGGGCGGGATTCAGTTATAGGTCGGGCCCGATGATGCTTGAAATTTCGCAATGAGTCTCCATTTTTTTGTGATGGCAGGTTTCAAGGGCGAAAAAAAGATGCGAGATGGCTTGAAAATTCACCCGGCATCCATCCTTCGACTTGCCGCTTTTCTGACAGAAAAAATTGGCACCGCCCAAGTCATTGTTTTATAACACTTTGTGGATAAAGTTTGCTAGGACGATAGGGACGTTTTGTCCAACTTTCCGTCTCTTGGCATCCTCTTTGTTTCAGGGGTGCCACCATGGTATGCGCGCCCCATGGAGACGGTAACCGAAAAGGAGACGCATTTTCAGCGCCGCATGCCGCAAATTACTGCGGCATCATTTGCCCCACTTTCATGTAGTGACACGCCCAGTTGATGCAAGCGGAGTAGATCTCCGGCCAGGAAACAATGGCAACAGCCAGTCCCATCGTCACCCAATACCAGGGGCTCGACCATTCAAAAGAGGCGTAGTGCATCAGCAGCATGGTGGCCACCAGCCCGGACCATCCTGCAGCGCCACAGAGCATGACCATGAGCTTCCAGGCGCGGAGTCCGCGCAGCGGCCCGTCGCGCATGGAGTGGTCCTCCGGCTCCATCACTGCAGGATTGCCGCTGTAGCGATACCAAGCAAGTCGCCAGCCATGCCCGGCATTGGTGTAATAGCGCCAGCCGAACATCAGAGCAGCCGCCACACCCAGCGCCAGCCATGCCGCCGATGCAACGGGCCAACGCTCGGCGAGCAGGCGCGCATCGATGCTGATAAATAGAAGAAATGCGGAGGTGGAAACGCCGAAAGTCCTCACGCCCTTGATGGCACGCGCACGAGCGGTCTTGCGCACGAGATTCCCTGGCACACCAGTGGCGGCGAGATCCTGCAAATCGCGGTCGAAGAGTTCTGAGGCAACGCGCAGGTCGCCCAGGCCATAGGCCAGCAATCGTTTGATCCAGGGATGTTTTTTCAGAGTCATGAAGGGTTCCTTTGTGCCGATTGTGCCGCAGGAATGCGCCTTCGCAAATCGGCAGCCTTGTCCAACGGAAAAGGAGTCCGAGCGTGCTGGAAGCCGCCTCAAGAACACCACACATACCGCGCCAAACCGCAGGATAGGCAACGCACGTTGCCTGCTGCTGCCCTCGATGAGCGCATTCGTGCTGCTGACTGAGCGGTGCAGATCCGTTGGCGTTTGGAACTTGGACTGGAGGGCCTCCTTCCCGGATTCCGCACGACCATCAAACCATGGACTCCCATTCTTTGTCACTGTGAATCATGGTTGACAAACAGCCTCGGTGAGGTCAGAATCCAGACCATGTTGGAGCTGATCCAGAGTCAGACTTTTCAGCGCTGGCTGAATGGACTGAAAGACCGGCAAGCGCGGGCGCGTGTCCAGGCCCGGCTTGATCGCCTGGCGCTCGGGAATCCGGGCGACGCCAAGCCCTTGCGAGATGGCGTGTCTGAACTCCGGATCGACTATGGGCCGGGCTACCGCGTGTACTTCATGCGGCGTGGACCGGTGATCGTCGTGCTGCTCGCTGGCGGTGACAAGCGCACGCAGGACGCGGACATCGAACGGGCGATTGGAATTGCCAAGGACTGGAAGGACTGAACGATGGCTGAAAAATTCACGCGCTACGACACGGCGGACTACCTGAAGTCCGATGAAGAAATGGTCGCCTACCTGGACGCCTGCATCGAGGACGACCCCGGTGATGGCAGCCTCATCCGCGTTGCGCTGGGCACGATTGCCCGCGCCCGGGGCATGAGTCAGCTCGCGCGAGACACCGGCATCTCACGCGAAGGGCTTTACCAGGCGTTGTCTGCCGAAGGCAACCCGGAGTTCTCCACGGTGATGAAAGTGATCCGGGCGCTCAAGCTCAGACTGCATGCGGAGTCTGTGCTTGGTTGAGCGTTAAATTTGATCTTTGGATCAAGGGTATTCACAGCACTGTCTGCAACTCGCCCGCAGTCCGTTCCACTTATCAAGCGTGGAATGCTGTTCAGACAAACGGATCCACTTCTTTCCGAAACGGAAAGTTGGACAAAACGTCACTATCGTCATAGCAAACTTTATCCACAAAGTATTATAAAACAATCACTTGGGCTGCGCCAATTTTTTTCGGTCAGAAAAGTGGCAAACCGAAGGATGGATGCTGGGTGATTTTTCAGATCGAGTGATGCGATGGACACCGTCAAGTCCGGCGACCGCTCACGTCCCCTGATCGGCATCGGTTTTCCAGAACCACGACTTCAAATCCTCAAACAACGCAGGCGTTTATCGAAAAGCGACCGACCATCCCCTCGATAAAATGCCTCTTGGGGGTTTCGTGAATGGGTTGCTCGACCTTGTGAGTACGCACTCGATGCTCGGTGACTCGCTGGGTTACCTTAAAGTTTTTTTCTTCTTGTTTGTCTTTTCTTTTGGTCTGTTCATCGCATCCAAGACCGCGCCGTCACTTGATCCGTGATCCTTGATCAACACCGCACAAGCGGAAGAGAGGAGTAGCATGGCGGGGATGAACTTGGCAATGGAAATCTTCGAAGCAATCGAGGCTGACGTCGGACGCGAGAACGCCTGGAAGGTGGCGAAAGCGGTCGACACGGTTGTCGTGCGCATGGAAGAGAAGACTCACGCGCATTCGCTTGCTCGCAAAGTCGAGATCAAGGATGAGTTGAAAAGGGAGTTGCGCGACGAACTGGCGACGAAGGCTGATCTCGCCGACGTCAGGTCTGCACTCAAGGGTGACATCGCTAGCCTGAAGTTGCGGACCACCGTGCAGTTCCTGGTGACGATCTTTGTGATTGTCCTGCTGAATCCGCAGGCGTTGCAATTGCTCGGCAGAATGCTCGGGCTGCTCAAATAAAGTGCACGTTCACCGGTAGCAATGTGCGCTCGGTGGGCTTTTGAAAGCCCACATTCCAATGTGTTGATCTGAATTCCAAGCTGACGAATCGCTTGGCATGCGCATGGACACGCATGCCAAGGACGTCATGGCGCTCCTTTTTCAACACCGCTCAAGCGGAAGGAGAGGAAATGGAGTCAACTTCATTAGTGAGTGCAACAACTCACAAAACGAGTTACACTACTGCAAAAGTGAGTGGTGTGGAATCTGTATTCATGAAACGATCCCCGTCCATCGTCAACGCAATCTTTGGCGGCGCCAAGGCGAAAGTGGTGTCGTGCCTGTACATGCAGAACGATGCCAATCGTCTTCTGGGTGCCAGGGTCATCGCCCGGGAGTCGCACGTGCCGTACGGCTCGATCGACAGGGCGCTTCGTGACCTGGTTCGAGACGGCCTGGTGGTGCGGTTCGACAGCGAAGACGGCCCGAAGTACCGCGCGCCGTTCGATGATCAACGGCTGCACGGATTGTTCGAGATGGTGCGCTATGACAGCGACCTCGTTGAGGATCTGACGCAGGCGTTGGATAAAGCCCGAGGTGTTCAGTACGCCGCCATCTTCGGGTCATTCGCATCCGGCAAGGCGGGCCGCACCAGCGACATCGACGTGCTGGTGATCGAATCCGATCCGACCGAGCGTTTCGCGGTTATGTCCATTCTTGGCAAGGTTGGCGACCGTACGGATCGCCAGATCAATCCGGAGTTCTACGGTGGGGTCGAATTCGAGCGCAAGCTGGAAGAAGGCGATCCCGTTGCCATGAGCATCATGTCCAACCCGAGAATCGACTTGAAGGGGAGGGCGCCATGGTCACCGTCAGGCAACTGAGAACCTTCTCCATCGGGAAGGCGCGCAACCTCTGGATCGGTGCGGCGGTTGCGCTCAAGGATGCGAAGGCGCCGGCACAGTACGTGTCTGCCGGGCGGCGCTTCGATGCCGCCTACGATGCCGGGATGTCCTGCGCCTTACTGATCGCGGAATGCGAGAAGGTGGAGATCTCCGGTCAAGGACACCACGCGGAATCGCTCAAACAAATGGCCGATTTTCTCGGCTTGAAGGGGCAAACCGCTGACGCCATCCCAGCAATGATCCAGGCGCGCAACGCGTCCCGGTATGACGCTACACCGATCGCGAACGAAGCGGTGCTCGCTGACGCCATCAAGTGGGCTGAACGCATCATCGCGGAAACAGAAGGATGGTTGCAGAAGAACCATCCCAATGTCCTGAAGAAGTAACGTCTTCTTGACCCCGGGCCTTGTGCCTGGGCCTGCCAACATTGTTTGCAGACCCAGGCAACTCCTTTATCAACACCGCACAAGCGGAAGAAAGGAGTCACACATGGGTGCAACCATCACCACGCGGTGCCAGGTCCAGGTCATCGAAACACCATCTGGTCCGGGCTATCTCCTCTTCGAGGAGACTTTTGAAAAGAACGTCTATCCGCATAGGCCGCACTGGTCTTGTATCGGCGTGGGGCGGCGTGAGGACGCGCTGAAGCGCATTTTTGCGCACGCAGCATCCTGTGAAGGCGGGATGCTGCAAACACCCAGCGGCGATATCACCCCAGAGGGCTACATCGGGCGCTGGAAGAAGGTCTGCGATCAGGCGTCTGCCTATCGCGGGCATCCGACCGGCGAAGTTGGTCTGAACATGAAGGACCACAAGCCATGGCACCTCGACAGTGTGCAGATCCCCGATGACCTGGAGTGCCCGCTGACGGACGGGCAACGATGCGGATGGAACCGTGGCATGACCGTTGTGTTCTCGTTGGCGGAAGAGTTCGACAAGATCGCCTGGTTGGTGAATCGGAGCAGGGCGTCTTCTTGGAAGGTGTTTGACTTTTTTGACAACACGGGTCACGAGATCGTGCAGGCAGAGATCTTTCTGGATCGCACGCGCGATGCGCCCAAGCTGGCCCTTCCGAATCTGGTCCGCCTGTTCGAGCGCGACGAGCCCCTTTTCTCCATCCCGGAGGACGGGACGCTGACTGCAGAAGGATGGGCCTACAGCCATGTTGGATCGTTCATCTCGGGCTATGCCGCCGTCGAGGCGGAGCACCCTGGCTGGTACGCCAAGCAGATCAAAGCCTACCGGCACAACGCGATGACAGCGCCACTGCTCACGGCACCCGTGCTGGGGCAAGACTGCATCGTTGTGCCCTTCGCGCGGGATGATGCGCACACGTACATGAAGGAATCGGTCGCTGCGCTGCTTGCGCAATACCCAGAGGGTGTTCGCCTGTCTGACGTCACGGATGGCGGTGCGCGCTATCGCGTTGCGGGGGCGCCGTCTTTCCGGGTGATTTCCGTGGATGCTGCGGCAACTGCGCCATTGCAGGCGGGGCTCTTTGCCTAAAAGCGTTTCACACAACTTTCAACCCTGCGGGTCGGTCAGGCCCGCAGGGGATGACGCCGCAACTCAATAAGGAATCTGTATATGAGCAAGACACTCGAAGCGCTTCAAGCCATTTGGAAATTTGCCAGTGACATGGTGGAAAAGCATGGCATGGAAGGCGATGACACCATGACGGACGCTGAACATCAGGCGTGGCAAGAAGCCGGTGCGCTCTGCAATGCAGCGACTGCCAAGGCCAATGTGAGCCTGTCGGAGGACGACCTCGCCAAATTCATGCTGCAACGCATCGAAAACGGAGACCTGGCCCTTGAAGACATCCCGGTTCGTTTGGCCCGTTATGGGCTGATGGAGCCGAGCGCCTTCGTCGCAGAAATGCGGGAACGCATGATGGTGGTGACAAAATGACGCCATTAAACTATACTCGATGTCATCAACCACTGGCTAACAAGGATGCTGCCATGCTCGCTCAAACAGGGAAGCGGCTGACCACGAGAATCACTGACCATGTGCAGGAAAAACTGCAAGCGGCAGCGGATCTCGTTGGCGCCACGCTCAACCAGTTTGTCGTGCAAGCGGCGCTGGAAAAGGCGGAGAGGGTCATTGAAAGCGAATCATCGATTGTCCTGACTCGTCGGGAATCCTTGAGGCTGCTGGAGATGATGGAGAATCCGCCGCCGCGCAACGCGACGTTCCTACAAGCACAAGCCCGTTATCAGAGGTTAAAGAACGATGCTGGTTCTACCGCTTGACGACAGACATGACAGGAAGAGCTTTGATTGCGGCGATACAGACCTGAATGGCTGGCTCAAACAGACCGCCAGGCAACATAAGGAGAAGGGGGTTTCTTCGACGTTTGTCTCGGTAGCCGATGAGACCAGCGCAGAAATCCTCGGCTTCTACGCCCTGAGTCTGGCCGAACTGATTAACGCCAATCTGCCTGCACAATACGGGAAAAGGTTACCCACCAAGGTTCCCGCTTTTCGCCTTGGGCGGCTGGCGACAGCGTTAGGGCATCGTGGGAAAGGCATTGGAGAGTTCATGCTCTTTGATGCCATTGACCGAGCAACTCGTATTGCTGGTGAGGTCGGTGGCATTGGCCTTGTCGTTAATGCAAAGCTGTCCGCAGTCGATTTCTACCAACGCTATGGTTTTGAGCGGATGGCGGACCATCCACAAAATCTTTTCTTGACGTTTTAACTCACACCCCTCGGCAGCCAATGGCTGCGCGGGGGCTTTTTGTGGTCGTCGTTTTCAGTGCGGCATGCAGCCTGCGGCGCCAAGTTTTGACAAGAGGCTGTCCTGCCACCCACGCATCATCTGCGGCTCGCCTGCCTTGTCGCAGTACAGAAGCGTCGGCGTGGCGATTTGGCCCTGGTTGACGCGGGACAGCAACTGCGTGTTCGACTGCACGTGCGCCATGGCGGATGGTGCCGGGTGACCAATGGGATAGCCGCCCATTTCGGCCTGGACGTTGAACTCGGCTTCATTGGCCCGCCACGCCGCGGCGGGCTCTTTGGCGGACAGGATCGCCGAGGCACGGGCGATGCTGTCTGGCTTCAGGAATCCGACCGGGATGACGCGCACCCGCAACTTGCCCGCGTCGATGGCTTTGGCAATGTCCTGGTTCATCGCATGGCACGCCGAGCAGTCTGGGTCTTCAAATGCCGTGATCTCCGGCCCGGACTTGCCGACCAGGATGGCATGCGCAGGTTTGGCAATGGCAAACGCTTGCGCGCCGGTCATCGGCTTGGGGATCAGCCCCTCCTGAATCGCCGTCTGTTTCGAGAGGTCCGCTCCGCTGGCATCGAACAGCGATCCAGCCAGAACATACTTGCCGTCCACCAGCCACAGCACCACTCGGTGAGCGGGGTCGCTCTTGAGATGGCCGATGATGGCAGTCAGGTCCTTGGACGGGCCGCCCGCCGTTTTGTCGACGATCACAGCGCCTTGCGTTGCCGCCGCAACGACGCTGCCCAGCGGGGAGGGTGCTGCGTGAGCCGCCACCGGTGCGACGCAGATCGCCGCGAACAGCATGGCAGCCGCGAGTTCCTTTTTTGTTTGCAAGATTTTTTCTATGGGCTGCGCCAAAATCACTGTCCGCACTCCTTGACCGCATGGCCGATGTCGCTGAAGACGTCGAACCTATATCCGTAGGTTGGAGGGCCAGACGGTTCTGCCGTTCCGGCAAAGGGACGCCAGCCACACTTGCTTCCGCCAAAGAAGCCCCCGCTGCTCGTGCAGCCCCAGCACTGGCCGGTGACGGTCCCCTGCTGCGGGCGGTTGATCCAGCAATACTGGCCAATCAGTCCCTGTCCATAAAAGGTACCGCCGACAGCCGGCGTAACGGTGCAGGCCGAGGCCGCAGACTGCATGGCGAGCGCCGATGCGATGGCGATAAAAACAGCAACTGGTTTGATGCGCATGGCAAAATCCTCCTTGCGCCAATCTATCAAGCGCAGGGCGGTTTGTGATGCCGAATCACAAGAGAATCACGCGCCATTGTCATGTTCAATCCCACTTCAATCTCGCGCGTGGGGCCGATGTCCTGGACGACCTTGCGCCGGTGTCAGGCCTTGATCGCCGGCAAAAACACCTGTTCACCAATCACATACATTCTGTCAACGGTGCCGTCAGCGCGGATTCGCGTGTCGAACCCCACGACCTCATTACACCCCTCGCACATGCCCGCCGCCTCGATCATCGCCGCAGCGGCTGTCTTGCGCACCTTGCCACGCACATCAGACATGGGGTTGCCGCAGTAAACGCACACAAATCTGGGCCGCTCAATCGTCGCGCCACCATCAAACATGACGGGGAAATGAGGGTTGATCGAGCCATGTCCAAGATAAATATCCCAGGCATGTTCGTCTTCGATTGGGTCGTCCTCATTCTCGCGGCGAGGCGGGTGATTTTTGTTCAGCATTAGTTTCTCCTTGCGCTATGCGCGTGACATACCCATCAATCCCCGCGCACGCGGGGCATACGCACCACCACGCCGCCGCGCATGGAGAACCAGTCCTTCAATCCCCGCATGCGTGGGGCAACCCATCGGCGCACTGCTGCAAAAATTCGAAGCCAACACGTGGCACGCAATACAGCAATGTCGCTCTGCGATCACTGGCTTGACAAACCGCCGCCGAGCCATCGACACAAAACACAACAATCAAATTTCCCCCCACTGACGGGATCACGAAAGTCTTGATTTCATTGCACTCGGGCCGCCGATACAACGGGCGCGGGCAGCCAAAATGAATCCCATACCGCTTCGCGGCATACAGATCACGCCGGACACTTTGATCGAGGTCGTTCATCGCCGTTTCCGGGAGGAACAACCCCATGACATCGGGCAGGTCCGTTTCCATCGCTGCGCGCGCCGCCATGAGAGCCGACACAAAGAGATCTTGGTCGAATCGGGGCGTCGTCGGTTTTTCGATGGTGAGGCTGTCTTGCGTCATGGTCTGCTGCTGCTCCGTTCGAAGGATGATTCATCCTCTCACGCACCACGCGCCATGCAACCCGCGGATGCGCGAGGGAGGGCGATCAGGCGGATTGCTTCGCGGTTGCCAGCGCGCGAGCGGCCAGCAGCCAGAAACCGCGCGCGTTAGACAGCACCGGGCGAGGCAGAACGGTCAGCGCAAAACCCGTGAAGACCTCACGCACCGCAGCTTCAAAGTAGGTCGCCCCGCCGCCCGCCAGCACGAGGTGATCGATGCGGCTTTTCTTCTCCTGCTGCGCCCGTTGAAGCATGTCGGCCATGCGGCGCACGATGACCCGCGCCCCTTTTCCGATGATCGGGCGGAAAGGCTCGAACTCAATCCTTCCAATCCCCACCATCATCATCGTCTTGCGTTCCATTCCCTCCTCGATGCTCTGGATGTCCAGCAAGGCATTGGGATGCTGACGGGTGATGGCCACTGACACGTCCTTCAGCAATTCCGACCCGCCGCCATCGAAGGCGCCGGACAACTCCGGCACCACCACGCTGCCGCGCATGGAGAACCAGTCAAAGGTTTTGTACCCGGGGTCGCACACCGTCACGATGTCCTGGGCGTCGATCTGCGCCGTCGCGCGGCTGCGCCAGTCGGTTACCGATCCAACAGGCTGCGGCATGACCCGCACCGATTTAATCCGCACCGTCAGCGACTCTCCACCGAATCGGCTCCGCAGCGCCGCCGGCAGCGGCACCACAAAGGGTTTGAGCATCTGCTCGCGCAACTGATCTTTCAGGCGGGAGAAGGCATAAACCGGCAGACCGACAACCATCGAATCCACCTCCTCCGTCGCATCCCCCAGTTCCTCGAAGGCGCTGTGCAGCGCCCCGGCCACCAGCGCGTGATACTGCGGCGTCAGGATGTAGTTGTCATGCAGGGTGCGGCCAAAGACTGATGCCGACGGCCCGACGACGAAGTGCCGATCCTCCACGGTGATCAGAGTCTGATCGGTCTTTCCGGTGGCCGACATATCGCGGTAATGCTGCAGGTCGAGAATCTCGTGGGCGACAGATGGCAGCACAAGATTGTGCTCAACCCCGCTCTCAGTGGAATACACCGCCTTGGTGTTGCCATAGCCCACGTCCAGGCCCATGATGAATTGATGCATAAAAAACTCCTTCTGTGAAAGGGAATGATGGGGCGGCTTATTGCAAGCCGTCCATCGAGAGGTTGTCCATGAAGCCCAGCATTTCCTTCGGCAACGGCGGAGTGGCTGGCGCTGAGGGCGTCGTGTCGGGCTTGGGAAGGGTTGGCGCCATCGGATCAACCGCCACCAGGACGACACCGCGGTACAACACATTCACCCCCGCCTGCACAACCTGCGCCAGCAACCTTGCGCGGTCCTGCTTGCCCTGACCTTCCGGCAACGTCTGAAGACGGGCGTACAGCAGCGCTGTCGCACCACTCTCAGGGATCACCAACGTCAGACGCAGAGCGCCTGGTGCGCCATGTAATGGTGGGATCTCTGCAGGGATGGAGGATCTGTATGACAACACCATCGATTCTTCTGCGGCATGCCCCACGCCGAACAGGAAGGCGCTGCCAACCTCCAATACATAGCTCACCAGTCTGGCGCGGTAACGCTTACCGCGCTGCAGGGTCGCAAGATGCTGATACAGTGGAGATGCTGACGGATCGTCAGCTGTGAAGCGCTATCACACATTTCATTCCCATAGACGTTTTCTTTCTGTTTGTGGCGAACAATGAATTTCCAGCGACAAGGTGCAATAAGTTGAGAGAAGATTCCACTTTGATGACCGCACACCAGAATCAAAGTCGAACCTGATAGAAGGTTGTCGCGAGTAGTGGCGCTAGATCGATTGTTTGCTGTCTATCGTCCCATGCGTGATCGAAAGCGCAAGTCAAGTGGCCATCATTCAAAAATCCACTGGCGCTGCGCTTGAAATAGCATCAGGGCTATCCGTCGCCATAGACGGGCTGGTTACCCAAGCCGCATCAGCGGAAACGAACCGACTAGCAAGGCCACGCGCCTTCAAATTGCAGGTCAGCCGCCATGGGCGGTTTTTTTTGAACCCCTGCGCAAAAACAACTGAGAAACCCTGAGTGCGTCAAAAACATAGTGTCTATGCGCCTTCCAGGGCATTCTCGACACCCTACGCAAAACTAACGGAAAGTTTTTCATGCCCCATGACGGGCACAACGCGGCCTTGAAGCCGCCTTTGGCAAGAACGACATTGGGGGTTCGCCACCCTCCGTAGAGCGCAGTCGCTGCCCACATCGGTGTGGCAAGTAGGCGTTCTCTGTAGCCCAGGGCTGCTCACGCAGCGAGTGGCGCCCCGCCTGAGGGTGGGGGAACCCAGGAGTTTCGGCTGACCCCCGCACAGGGTCCGTTTGGGAGACGTTATCTCCCCGATCTCTCCTCTGGGAGAGTGACCCTGTGCCGTGAGGGCAGGGCGGTGAATGCTGTGACGCAAGCATTCGTCGAATCCGAGACTCCTGAAGAAGGGGCGTCCCTGTGTACACACAGGCCAAGGCGGGACCCGGGGCCTAAATCCGCGGCGATGAAGGTGCTCATCTGACAACACCACCACCAACCCCTCTCCCTGTGGAGGCGGGTGTAGGCTCTTTACACCAATTGAACGACGCCACGCGAACGACGCCACGCGAACGCCACGACGCCCTTGAACCATGCGCCGGATGGCTGCGCTTTTGAATTCGAGACCGCGCTGTGCCGCCTTAGCCTGACCCCTCGACGACACACAGGAGGTCATGAGATGACAGCACAACGGGTTGAACTGCAGTACAAGAAGCACACCCTGCGGTCCTTGGTCGGCAAAGAAGGCGTATGGATTGCAGTGGCGGACATTGCGCGCGTGCTCGGATATGACGCGCCCGGTGCCCTGACGACCAGGCTGCCACCGCATGAGCGTGACACCCGGCAGATGCTGACAGGGCCGCGCATCCAGGTTGTCTCCCCTGCTGGGTTGGAGCGGATTGCCGGGTCGAGTCGCAAGCCAGGCGCCTTCAGATTGCTGGACTGGTTCCGTGAAGAGGGCATGCCGCAGATCGCGCTGGTGTTGCAGGATGAAGCAGGCGCTGCGCCTGGCGATTCCCTCATTCCCCTTGAGTCAGCGGCATCCAATGGAGACCCAGGGCGCACCTTCCTCTATGAGGCTTTGCCCGTACGCATGCAGATGGACGGTGAGGGCGAAATTCTGTTCCGTGCCGATGACGTGTGTCAGGCGCTGGAGATGGGGAATCCGCGCCAAGCTATCGACTCGCACGTCGATCCAGAGGATGTCCAGAAATTGGACACCCTTACCGCCGGAGGCCAACAGCAGGTCAACTACATCAACATCTCTGGTCTCTACGCCCTCATTTTCGGCAGCAAGAAGGACGCTGCGCGGAAGTTCAAGCGCTGGGTCACCCACGACGTGCTGCCCGCGATCCAGAAGACCGGCAGCTACAGCCTGGGAGACGCTGCCCTCCTTGCTGGCGGCCAAACTCCCGCACAAAAGCTGGGCGCACGCGCCAGTCAGGTCGCACTCGCAGCCTCCTTGTCCGGGGCGAAGCAGCAGCAGGACACCTCCATCAAAATCCGGGAGGAACTGGCCCAAGTCAACCGTGCAGTCCAATCACTGCGTGGTGCCAGAATACTGGTGGACTTTCACCTTGGGCTGGATCGGCCGCAGGGGATTGCGGACTTGCCCCTCGGTCTCGACAGTGAGAGTGCGGACAAGGCCGTGAACGGCAAAACCTACATGCTCTATTTTCCGCATGGCGTGCGGCACCCGAAATTGCGCGCCATCCTGTCAGATGAATACCTCGTCAAGGCCAGTATTGCCGGCGTCAAGTATCTGGCGAACCAGGGCAAGCTGAGCAAAGACGACTGGCTTGATCTGGAGAAACTCGCGCAGTACAAGATCCGGGCACTTGGCAACAAGGGACGCTAAGGGCGGACAAACTGAACCGGCGGTCGAGCAAGAGCGCTAAAATGTCATCACACTCGCAGGACCCAGTAGGGAACGGTTGATCAACAGCCGCAGAAGCGGCAGAAGGAGGAAACCGTGAGTGAAAATGTGGAAAATCTGATTCTGGAACATTTGAAGAGAATTCAAGTAGAGCAAGCCGCAGCGCGTGATCGCGACTTGGACATGATGGGCCGGATCGCTCATCTTGAGATCAGCATCAGTCGAATTTCGCGAGACGAGTCGACGAACTACGCCGAAATCATCCAGGACCGTCATACGGTGGATCGGCTCAAGGAGCGTGTTGACCGGATCGAACGCCGCCTTGAACTGACCTGATCGCGCACCACACGCCCCCGCGCAGCCTGTGCTGCCGGGGTTTTTTGCGTCTACGACCCTGATGGCCACCTCAATGTGGTGGCCTTGCCCAAGGGACAGTGATTCGCGCTGATAGAGGGCGGCACGCTCTGGAAGGTGCGCATGCCCTTGCCGGCCCCCGACCCCGACGAGGCCATGCCCCAGGATCTGCAGCAGATGGCCGGCTACATGCGCCAGCACTACGTCGAGGCCGGCGACTGGTGGGAGAACCAGGGCATGCCGGGCCTGCAGGACAGCGCGCTGCCCACCGACCTGCTGGACGACTTCAAGCAGATGGCGGCCGCCGCTGACGGAGCGGAAGCATGAGCGATCCGGCCGTCGCGGCCCAGCGCCAGCAACAACGACAGCAGGTGCTGATCGCCGGCCTCGTCACGTTGCCGTTCCGCTTCTTCGGCGTGCTGTGCGGCGCGCTGCTGCTGTGCATCCTGATCGAGTGCGTCGGCATGCACTTCTTCTGGCTCGAGCAGGGCTGGCGCCACGCGCAGGGCATGCTGCACTACGAGCTGGATCAGCTCTCCACGCATTTCACGCGCAGCGCCCTGGTGCAGGAGCCGGGGCGCACCGCGACCCGGATCGTCGAACACGGCTACGACTGGCTGTTCGTGAAGAGCGGTCTGCTGGACTGGATACGCGATGCCTCGACGCAGGCCAGCGCCGGCAGCCATCGCCCGACCAAGGATTTCCGCTACTACATCGGACTGGTCTACGTGAACGTGGAGAGCTACCTGATCGCGGCCGCCTACACGGCGCTGGTCTTCCTCGTGCGGCTGCTGGTGCTGTGCCTGACCCTGCCGCTGTTCCTGATGGCCGCCTTCGTCGGGCTGGTGGACGGCCTCGTGCTCCGGGATGTACGCCGCTTCGGCGCCGGCCGCGAATCGGGCTTCATCTACCACCGAGCGAAGGCCGCGCTGATGCCGCTGGCCGTGCTGCCCTGGGTGATCTACCTCGCATTGCCGGTGAGCGTGAACCCGCTGCTGATCCTGCTGCCCAGCGCCGCACTGCTCGGCGTGGCGGTGTGCATCGCGGCGGCGATGTTCAAGAAGTATTTTTAGCTGCAGCCCTGCGCCAGGTCAGATGAACGATGCAGTAGTTTAGGTTCTTTGCTTCGTCAAGTACGTCAGCATTGGCGTGAACGAATACGTTTCAAGCAATCTTCTTCTGCCTGTCTCGCAGAGACGCGGCCCAGTCCTTCAAAGCCTGGATGTCCTGAATTAGATCAGTAGGTGGTGGCGGCGCGGCATTCCTACCGCTGGATGGATCGTGTGCGTCAACAATGTCGCAGCACTTCTTGAATCCGGCGGCGAAAGCATCGCAGTCAGCCTCGGTGAGCGCACTGACCTTCTTCAGGTCCTTGGCGTTGATGTAGTCCCTGTGGCGTTGAATAACGCGGACGAAAGCGATGTCCTCCAGGCCGCGCTCCCATGTGGCGCGCAGCGAGTTGTAGAGCTTTGCCACCTCGACCGCGTACTCGTTTTCCTGGTTGTTGTCATGCAGCAGCTTTGCCGCACGTGCCGCCTTCTCCAGCTTGTCGATGCGATCTTCGACGCTCTGGGCCTTCCAAGGCAGGCCGTCGGCCACCATGCCGGCTCCCGCGGCGCCACGACTGAGCGTCGTGAGCCGCACTGCCCGCCCGGTCTTCGTCGCGTGGTCATTCAGATCGTTCACGAACACCAGATCGTGCGTGAAGACGATGACCTGACGGTTCTCCGCTTCTTCGACGAGACGCCTTGCCACCTGCCCGCGCCAGCGATGGTCCAGCGAGGACACCGGGTCATCGAAGACCAGAGCAGAGCGGTGCACCGCGGTGGCAAGCTCGGTCATGAAGGCGGCCAGCGCCACGCAGGTCTTTTCCCCTTCGCTCAGGATTTCGTGGACCTTGGCATCCGGCTTGGCGAAGAGGCGCACCTGATACTGCGGTGAGCCGTACTTGCCGCCGGAGCGCACGATTTCGACGCGAACCTTCGAGGCCGCAAGCCTGACGATCTCTTCCTGAAATCTGTCGCGCAGCCGGGGCGTAATCACGGTGTCGGCAATGTCGTTGCCCATCTTGGTGATGGTGTTCGTCGCCGTTTCGCCCGCACACTCGGTCAGAAACCGGATGGTTTTGAGCCGCTGGATTTCGTCAGTGACGACCTGCAGCATGCCGGCGAGCAGCGACCGGTCGCTCAGCTCGGCGAAATCGGCTTCGAGCTTCTTGCGTTCATCCGCGTCAGCGGACTTGCGCAGCTCGGCGGCGTAGCTGCGGATCGTTGTCTGAAGCTGGCCGAGATCAGGCAGCGGCGACAGTGGAACGGGCGGAAGCAGTACCTCGCCGTTTCCGCCCAAGGCTTTGAACAGAACGTGGCGCCGCAGCCGGGCTGCGGCGATGAAGCGGCGCGTCTGCTGCTGCAGCACCTGATTCTGGAGGCCCAGCTCGTCGAGACTGGCCTTCACCGCCCGCGTGCCAATTGCCCCGGCAGCTATGGTCTGACGTGCGGTCTGAGCCGCCTTCTCTGCCTCGCGTGCCAACTGTTCCGTGTCCTTCTGGATGAAATCCTCGAAGCGTGCCATCCGTGCACGTGCCTCAGCTTCCAATGGCTGCTGGCAAAGCATGCAATGCGCGTCTTCGGCCGACGGCGGGAACGGTTCTCCGGGGTATGCGATCTCCGTCGAGTAGCGTCGGGCGGAATCCCAAAGCGCCCGCCACGTCTCGCCGCCGACGCCGGCAAGGGGTTCGCCCGTAAAGGCCTTCTCCGCGGCAAGACGTGCAGCGTTCCGTTTCGACCGTGCGTCCCTGGCGAGGGCAGCGCCTGCCAGCAGCTCCTCATCGGTGGTTCTGGCTGCAACGCTGTTCACCACGGTAATCAGCCGCATGACGTTGTCGGCTTTAACGGTCTGTTCCGCTGCCGCCTTGGTCGGATTCTTCGACAGGTCTTCCCGCAGACGCTCAAGACGGGCGCTTTCGTCTGCCGAGAGCGCCGCCAGGGCTTCGATCTTCTTTGCGTCTGTGCTGGCGTTCAGCGCGGCAAGCGCCTTCCCCACGGCCGTGGTTGCCTTCCAGGTCGGCGCCGCAAAGATCGGACTGCGGGCCTTCTCAAGCTGCTTTTGCTCAGCTGCGAGGGCATCCTTCACCGCCTGGCAGGCTGCAGCAAGCTCATCCGGTACGTCCAGGCCAAAGGGTCGAAATGCAACTTCGTTCTTCTCGCGGATATGCACTGAGGCGCAGTCGCTATCGAACACGCTCACTGCAGACAGCGTTGCATGCGGATTTGCGCCGTTCTGCCACTGCTCGACCGCCTGCGGCGCACCGCCGACCCCATACGCGATGTTCGCGCCGACGCACTGCGGGGGCTGATCGGCATACACATTAGGTTCGATTTTTCCGGCATGCCTTGCACGACATGCGCGCTTCAGGATGCGTGCGTAGCCGGACTTGCCCGCACCGTTGTCGCCGTAGATGATCGTAATTCCATTCGGCTCGAAGCCGAGGGTCTGGCCGGCGGCAAGGTTGTTCACGCCGGTCACGTCGGCGATCGACAGAAGCGATACCGCGGCGATCTGACCGGGGTTGGCCGGAAGGTGGGCCTTCTCCAGCGGTACCGCTTTCAGCGTGCCTACGGGTGCAGCTTTGCCCTGTTTGCAAAGGTCCACGAGTTCGCCGATATCGGCGTCCGTCAGACGGCCGTTTGCGATGATGCGGCGCAGGGCGTCACGCTGCCAGAGTGGACGATCCTTTGACCAGTCCAGAATCGTTTCCAGGACGGTCTTTTGCGGAGCGGCGGGTTTCTGCATTTCTTGTTCCTCCGTCGCGCTCCAGGATGATGGCAAAGCGCCGCTCGGTGTCCGAGTCGAACTTCTCGGCGGGGAGCTTCAAGAAGTTCTTGTGACCGCCAACCTGCGGCGCTCAGGATTCGCTCGCAACCACGCCTTCGAGACGCCCTTTCTCCAGAATATCCAGCAACACCACACTCTGCTTTTCTGTGGGAAGCTTGGAGGGAATCTGCATGGCAACCCTGAGCACGCCGTCTTCCTTCGGGGTGAGCAGATCCCTTTCAAGCAGCGACTGATGGATGCGAGCCCATTCCGCAGCGGGAACAGCCAGCACTTTTCGCTGCGCCTCGATGCCGTTGTCGATCCTTTGCGTCTGCTTCGCTGTCTTCACGATCGCTGCCTGATCATCTTGCGGAACAAGTCGATCGTAGAACTCGGGAGGGAGGAGATTGGCGGTGGCGTCGGTGCGAGCCTGTATCCTGGTCCAGCACGCCTCCTTCTTGCACCACTCGGAAATGTTGGAAATGCCTTGCGGCGGTCTGATGATGTCGTCATTCACGACCCCTGACACGACAGCGATGGCACTTTCGAGCACCGGGTCAACCTTCTGTGCATTCCAGATGCCCAGAAAGTCGATGCTCTCCTTCCTGCGCTTCGTGATGTCGCAGAGTACCGCCAGCGTGTAGGCCACGATGTTTGCGCGGTACCCGCCGTTGTACCAGGGCTGTGCAGAAACGATGCGCTCCGTGGCGCGGAAGATCAGCCCGCGCGCGACAGCCCTCTTGAAATAGAACTCGTTGAACGCGTCGGATGATTTCTCCCACTCGCTGCCGATTCGGGCGGCGTAGCGCGCAAAGTTCTTCTGGGAGCCAAGATTCACCCACCTGGGGTGGTCATCCCAGACATTCTCGAACTTCGCAAGATCCGTCTTCGTGAACATCTGTGGCTTGGGATGCTCCGCCTTGAAGCGACGCTGCTCTGCAGGTGTGAGCTTCGACTGTGCATCGGCATACTGGCCGCGTGCGCGCTCATAGAACCAGCGCGTCTCGCGCGGCGCGCCCTTCTGCGCCGGCGCCCAGATCCGCCGGGAAAACCCTTCCATCCGCACATGGAACGGGTGGTTCGAGAAGAAGTCGGCGGCATTCACCCGATTCTGGGTGTTCGCATACTCCGATATCCTTGGAACGACCGTTTCGCTCTGTAGGCTGTCGATGACTGACAGCTTCAACTGGACGAATATCTGGGAAAGATCGGCCTTGTCCCGCTTCCGTGTGTGGAACAGCGATGCAGTGGTCTGGCCACCATTGACGATCTGGAGGTCGACAACCCGCGTGATCGCCAGACCGGAATCCGTCATCCCTGTCTCGACACTCTGTGCAGTGGCCGTGATCCCGTTGTTGTAGGCAAAGAACATCCCAGGTTCGTTCAGGATCGTTGCCCTAATTCCCTGGTTCACATTGCCGCGGGCCTGCAGGAATGTTCGGACGTTCTGCTCAAGCAATCGCGCTCCGAATCTTTCGTACAGGGTCGCCAGCACCTCGGCAGGCATGACCATGAGATAGGATTGATAGGCATCGGTCCCCAGGTGTGCGGGAAGGCAGGCGATGCCCTTGCCGAACATCTGCTCGAAGTCGAGGTCGAGTGGCTCCTTGTGGCTGCGGGAGCTTCGCTGACGATGAAGTCGTGAGATGTCCCAGATGTGGTGAGCAGCCGGAATACCTGCCACTTCCGTATCGGGAAGGGCCTGGATTTTCTCGCTGAGAGTGCGCTCGGAGAAGAGAACCAGGTTGACCTGCCGAATGGCGTCCTTGCGATCCGCAATCTGCCTGGCAAGGTCGTACTCCGGCGATGTGACCTCCAGTTCGCCGGCCAGGCCCTTGTTGGCACTGGCCTCGAAGAAGTTGGCAACACGCTTGAATGCCGCGGCCACGTCTGTTCTGGTGAGCGATGCCAGTTCGTTTCGGGAGTCGAAGTCCGCGATGAAGAGGTCCAGAACTCCTTCGTCATTGAACCAGTAGCCGTCCACGCGCATGCCCCGCTGCGCCCGGAAATGGCAGTGTTCGAAACCTTCCGTGAAGCCTGTCTCGACAAGGTCGTTCGCGATGGCCTCCATGAATTCGGAGAGCTGGAAGCTGCCATTGGCTTCAGCGCCCGCCAGCAGTTCCTGCCGGAAGTCGTGGAAGAATTCTTCGCTGGTCTGCTCCATCAATCCTCCCCGAAGATGACTGCATCGTTGCACTCGTAGGGGGCGATCGTCTCCAGCCTGATGTCGTAGGCCACGCTGGCAATCCCTGTCGGAAGTTGGGACCGCATGAGACGCGGAAAACCGTCACCGATACGATAGCTGCGCACGTCGCTGACGACAAAGTGCGGCTCATCGTAATCAGGGAGCGGCGCATAGCCGTGCGCGACCAGCTTCCGGTCGAAGGCCTCGACGGCATCTGCCTCACCGAGCCGTGCCTGCACTGCCGCGACGATCTCGTTGAGCGAGCGGGCTCCTGGCGCATCGGCCAGACTGCTCAACCGGTAGATGCGCAGGAACAGCGCATCGTTCAGGGATTCGAGCTGGTCTTCGGACGAAATGCGGACGCTGCTCCGCTCCGCGCCCGAGAGCGATTTGATCTCGACGGCTGCATTGCCGAAGATGAAGTCCTGATGCGACCGTTCCGGACCGAGCCATGCTTCGACGGCGACATTGCTCGATATCTGCTGGCCGATCAGCTCAAGCAGAAAGGCGATCTCGGCAAAGAGGCCGCGGACTTCCTCTGCCGACAGATGCTGACTGCGCCCTGAAAGGAACGTCTTCCAACGGCGGATATGCGCCAGCGAGACTGCGAGAGAGCTGGCCGAGTCGGAGGCGTGTTCCAGCGAGGATGCCAGCGTGCGGCACAGTCCCTCGAACAGATCGCGATCGACCTGTCTTTCAAGCGCGAGGACCAGGCGCTGCCGCCCCTGATCTCCGGCACGAAGATCGACATCGATGCCGTTCACCGTGACCGTATTCTTCCGGTACTGGAGCGCGTGGTCGCCGTGAAGCTCCACGATGAACAGACAGGCGCCACCTGCATCGCGGCCCCAGAAACAGGGAACGGCCGTTCCCGCCGCAACCTGGCGGACATTGAAGTCCGTTCCCGGAACGGCGATGTCATCCCACGGCGAGCACTCAGGCATCGTAGTCATCCTCCTCGTCAGGATCGTCGGCGTAACCCTGCATCTGCTGGAGCCAGACCTTGTTCACGACGACATTGATGGTGGTCGAATAATCCCCGTAGGGAAAACTGATGCCAAAGGCGGCGATCGGCCCCGTCACGGCCTCGCCCTTTGGTTCCAGGCTGTGAATCATGAGGAGCGGCTTGTTCCGAACCATGCGGTAATGTGTGTCGGATACCGCTCCCGATCCATCTTCGCCACCGGCGACTGTCCTCGCCTCATCGCGTTGCGCATCGCTGAGCCCGAGCTTCTCGTCGCCGCGCGAGGCAACCCTGTCCTTGTTCAGGCGCCACGAAGTGCCATTCGGCTGATCCTTTCCGACGACGCGCAACTGATTCCTCAGGGTGAATGGGCTTTCACCGCCCGAGCCACCCGAAGGCGAAATCAGCAGAACATCGGCCAGCGGACGCTTCGTCGCAATCCGTTCGAGATAGCTCACCACGTCCGACTTCTGTCCGGCAAAGGTCGAATGACATTCGAACCGGGTGAGAAACTCTTCGATCACCTCGACTGGCACGTCCCTGAAGATGACCCCCTTTTCCGTGGGCTGCTCCGGTCGTCCGCCGAACCCACTTCGCCAGTGCTCGGCGAGCAGTACAAAGTTCTTGGCATTCACATCGGGGTCTGTGGAGACAATGTAGCTTTCACGCAGTCGCGCACTGAAACTCTGTTCGACCGTGACTTCCTGGCCGGATCGCATCTTGTTCGCCGCTGTGATCAGCAGGCTGTCCGGGTGCGAGCGGACGTAAAGGCCAAAATCCTTCGGACTGAGGCGATCGCGCCGCATGCGCTTGACCTGCTGCACAAGCTCTTCGGCGGCATCGGCGATGTGGGAGTACCAGTTGATCGAATCGCGCGAGAGATGGACGCGACAGAGATCCTCGAAGCCCGGCCGGTAGCCGAACCAGCGGCCCATCTGCATGAGGGTGTCGTACATCTTCGTGTTGCGGTACATGTAGCTGACGGTCAACCCCTCGATGGTCAGGCCTCGCGAGAGGCTCAGGCCACCGACCGCGACTGCTGTCAGCCCAATGCCTTCCTTCTCGTACCGGGTGTAGTCGAGCACCTCGTCACTCTTGCTGTTGATGACATAGAGGTGAAGGTGCTCGAAGACGCCGTTGAGGGCAGCCTTCACCTCCGCCCATGTGACTCCAACGTCGGCATATTCGGCATCGAAGGCCTCCTTCAGGCCTTGCATGTACATGTTTCTTGAGGAAACGTCTTCCGGCATCGCGTAGTTGGCGAGAACCGCTTCCCTGATCTTCTTCTCCCTGAGACTCAGGAAGTCGCGCACAGCCTTCTGTACCGGCACAAAGCGCGACACATTGACCATCATCGAGCAATGCTTGCCGGCCTGTCCGCGCAGGTTCCGAATGGCGCGGGCGACGATGAACTCGTCGAGTGCGTGATAGAGGCTGGGAGGCAACTCGTGGACGGGATCGTCACGCTTGTGAGAATAGGGAATGAGATCCTCGCAATCATCGATCGCCCTGACGATCGATTCGCTGGTTGTCTCGTCGAGGAATACCTTCTCGGCACCGAAATAGGTTGTTGGAGCATCCAGGCAATAGATGAAGTCGCGAGGGAAAAGCTCTTCCTGCACATCATCGCCATAGGCATCCGGATTGATGAAGATATTGGCGAACGGCGTTGCCGTATATCCAACATAGCAGGACTTCGCGAACAGACCCAGAATGCGGCGAATCATGGCATTCGTCCGGGTCGGGTCCAGATCCTCTTTGTTCGTGTTGATCGATGCGTTGTCGGCCTCGTCGTCGATCAGCAGCATGGGCACATCGGAGATGCGGTCTTCCCCTTCGGCGTTCAGCTCCTTCAGCCATTTGTACAATGCAGTGAGCGTCGTGACGTTCTTCTTGATGATCAGGATGATCGGCTTGCTGAAGTCGTTGATCTTCCAGCCGCTCTTGGCCGCTGTGTTCTTGTTGAAGTCCTCGTTGATGTTGGTGAGCGTTGCCGGATGCGGATATCCCGGAGCGAGACCGACGCCAATATTGCGGCGATCCTCGGGATCGCTCGATCGGCCGATGAAGGCCTCATCGATTCGTTGCTGTGTCTGCCTGCGCAGATTGTTGTGAATGCCGGCAATGACGACGATGAACTTGTAGCCCGCATCGGCTGCGCGTGCCATCAGACCCGTGTAGTTGGCCGTCTTTCCCGACTGCACATGGCCGATGACCAGGCCACGACGGTTCCAGCTCGTGCCTTCGCTCAGTGGATCCTGAAGATGGCCAAGAATGCGGGTGGTCACATCGCTCAGCGACTGGACCATCTGCGGAGGCCAGCCTTCGTTGCGAAGGAATTCCTCGTACGCCCTGGCATAGGTCCAATTGACGTCCTCGCGCTTGTGAACCCATTGATCATCATGCTTCGCATTGACATCAACCAGTGAAATGCCTGCTCCCATGCGGGTCACAACCGATTCCATGGCCTCGGTGACAATGTTGCGGAGGTCTCCCGCATAGCCGAAGACTGCAGCAATCTGTCTTGCCTTTTCCTCCACCTGCTCGCGCGTTGGCGTTTCCGCCATGTTGGCAAGGCCCGAGATGAGAGCGTTGGCAATGTTTCGTTCTTCCGTGATGGCTGTAATGCTCATGCAAAGGCCTCGCTGATGAATTTTTCGGCCAGCTCGATCTGGCCGTCGAAAAGATGCGTGGAGCGCACGATCTGGAGAAAGGCCTTCGCATCGCCCGGCCCGTCACCGTACAGCACCTGACGCAGGCTCCTCAGGCGCTCCATGGTCTGGCTTTCATCCACCGATCGCTGATTGATCTCGCGCGGGTGGGTCGAGTAGTCGGAATAGATCATCTCGACCGGCAGCGAGGCAGCAACTGAATCAAGCAGCGTGCGAAGCAGGTCTGCATCCTCTGGCGAGAGTCTTCTTGCCAGCGAGGCGATGATTGGGTGCTGTTCGTTGATCGCGAACCGAATGCCATCGTGATCGGCATAGCGCTCCCAGAACGGAGCCTGGGTTTCCTGAAACAGCCTCTGTCCGCGCCCCCGATGCACCGTCACGCTGCGGGTGGTGATCTTGGCGATGATCTGGCGCAGGCGCTCACGCACCGCATGTGGCGGGCGCGCGCGCGATTTCTTGATGTCGATTGTCCAGGCTTCGTCCAGACTGTTGGGGAAGTCGATCTGCACCCGCGCCAGCTTGGTGGCCTCACCCTTCGGCACCAGCCGGAACCAATCTCCCCACGCCATCAGGCGCCCGTTCCGATAGACATAGCCTCCCTGGTTGGAGATGAAGTCGCTGCGATCCTGGTAGTAGTCGTACTCGGACGCGGAAAGACGGCTGTGATGTGGCAGCACATAGGGCTGCAGGCGAACCTCTGCATCGCCGATGCGGACGATTTCCTCCGGAAGGACCTGGGTGGCTGGATTCTTTCTGCAGAAGGGATCGAATGCGGCAATGGGGTGACCATTGATGGTGAGCGCGATCTTGGAATGCCCCTTGACCTCGCCCGAAAGGAAGCGATGAAAGACGAGGGAAAGATGCCGCCCCACCGCTTCAAGCTTCTCGTTCACGATCTCCTGTCGACGATCCCCAGCTGCGTCTTCCAGCAAGCGGTCAAGCTCTTGCCAGATGACTGCAGTCCCTCGTTTGCCAAGGCGATCGACATAGGGCAATGCCTGGATATCGGCTTCATCAAGGAGGCTCAGGATCCAGTCGTCTGCGGCATCGATGCGATCCAGGTTCCATTCGGCACCACAGATGGAAGCATCGTTTGTGCTCACCACTGTCAGGGAACGGCACTGAGAGAACGACGCCGTCTTCAGTCCAAGACCAAAGCGCCCCAGATCCCTTGGCGCACGGTGCCGTCTGGGATTGTCGGTTCCATGACGCATTGCAGCCATCAACTCGCCTTCCGCCATTCCCTTGCCGTTGTCGAGAATGACCACAAGGGGAGGGTCACCGGAAACGTCGCAGATGATGTCGATCCTGTTGGCTTCGGCAGAAATGCTGTTGTCGATCAGGTCAGCGATGGCCGTTTCGAGCGAGTAGCCAAGATCCCTCATCGACGCCGAGAGGCAAGCCGCGCTTGGTGGATGTCTGTGCTCCCGTGCCATCAAGATACCCCTCGTGATTTCTCGCGAATCAACTGCATGCTAACCTTCCGGAGGTTGCTTCCCCTCCATCGGATTGGCTGGCAGATGTGCGAAGCGGCGGTTGCTGCAGAAATCCAGGTGGAATGCCCCCAAGGCCATGCGCGTCCCGACCACCCCTCAGCGCAGCCGCATGATGTCGAGCATTCGCGGAAAGAACACCTGGCCGGAACGAACCCTTCGCTCCCTTCTTTTTGCCAGGGGATTTCGCTATCGACTTCATGTCAGAAAGCTGCCCGGCACCCCTGACCTTGTGTTCCCGAAGCACAGGGCGGTGGTGTTCGTCCACGGCTGCTTCTGGCATCGGCACGAAGGCTGCCGCTACACCACCATCCCCCGGACCAACGAAGAGTTCTGGCAACGGAAGTTCCTGGGCAATGTCGATCGCGACAGGAGACACGTGGAGGCGCTCCATGCGCTCGGCTGGCGCGTGGCGGTCGTCTGGGAGTGCGCCTTGAAACACTCGGTCGAGGAGACTGCGCAAGCGGTTGAGGAGTGGCTGCATGGCGATGAGGATGTCCTGGTGATTGGTCAGATCATTGACTAGGGCGTGTTAACACTAATTGCCGCGATGTTGCGTATGAGCGACCATGCTGCTCATGGAAATCAGCCCCGAGCAATTTGCCCTGATCGAACATTGTTTGCCCAAGCAACGAGGCAACGTCAGCATGACCAATCTGCAAGTCGTCAATGCCATGCTGTACGTGGCCGAACAGGGCTGCAAGTGGCGCGGGCTTCCCCATCGGTTCGGCAACTGGCACACGATTTACACGCGCATGCGGCGCTGGGCGAAGGCGGGCGTGCTGGACAAGATGTTCGAGGAGTTGCAGCGCCAGCAGGTGGTACGCATCAAGATCGAGGCGGTCTCGCTGGACAGCACCAGCATCAAGGTGCATCCCGACGGCACTGGCGCTCTAAAAAAAACGGACCGCAATCCATCGGCAAGTCCCGCGGGGGATGGAACACCAAGGTTCATCTGGTTGCCGCGGATGCTCGAACGGCCATAACGTTTAGCGTGTCTCCCGGGCAGGCACACGATGCACCCGAGGGCAGGAAGTTGCTTGACAGCCTGGGCCCAACGAGCCGGCCCATTCACTTACTGATGGACCGCGCTTATGAAGGCAACGAGACGCGCCAACTGGCTCTGGACCTGGGCTTCATACCAGTGGTACCGCCGATCAAGACGCGCATTGAGCCATGGGAGTACGACCGAGAGATGTACAAGCGCCGCAACGAAGTCGAGCGTCTATTCCGGCGCCTGAAGGGCTTCCGGCGCATCTTCTCTCGGTTCGAAAAACTTGACGCGATGTTCCTCGGCTTCCTCAGCTTCGTACTGGTTGCCGATGGCCTTCGTGGTTTGTGTTAACAGGCCCTAGCCCGCATCGGCAAGCACCGGAAGCTGTTCCGGCAGGTTTCGCCGCACGCTTCCCGCCGGTATCTTCTGTACGGCATCACCAGCCTGCCTCCGCTTCCTCCTGCTCATTTCGTTCAGAAGGCTGCGAACGATCCTGGCCAGCTTGTGGGCAAGCAACGGAGGCACCGCATTGCCGACCTGGGTGTACTGCTCCGTGCGGTTACCCGCGAAGACATAGTTGTCGGGAAACGTCTGGAGCCGTGCTGCCTCCCTGACCGTGAGGCTTCTGCATTGGGAGGGGTCGTAGTGGATGTAGTAGTGCCCGTCCTTGGCAATGTGTGCGACCACCGTGGTGGACGGTTCGTTCCTGCACTGCACGCGGAACCGATCCTTGAACGGGATGGCTTCGGATTCCCGCTCGACATGCACATTGATGTGATCGGGAAGCAGCTTGGGAGGGAACACATCCAGCCGTGGGCAATATCCCCACAAATGAGCGAAGCTGGCCGAAAAAAGATAGCGGGCGAGATCGGATGCCATGTGCGCACGCGCTTCATGCTGACAGACGCCACCCAGGCTTCGGTCATGCAGCCATTGCTGAAGCTCGATCGGCTTCCTCGGCCTTCTGTAGCCTCGTGAAATGAAGGCGCCACCGGTCGTGGTGCTGGTTGCCGCAGCGGCAAAGGCACGCATTGTCCCGATCATGACGGACTCGTTTTCTGTCCTCCACCCCTTGACGTAAGAGGGGGCAGCCTGAACAGCCTTGCGCCATGCCTCCACTGAATCGCCACGCGACAGCTTGCTGCGGATTCGGGGAAGATCGTCAATGGCCTGCTTGACCGTGACAGGCCTTGCTACCGGTGCCAGCAACTGGTGTTGAGGCATGTCCAGCCCCTTTCTCACTCCGAGCAGAATCACGCGATGCCTGCTTTGCGGGATCCCATGGCGCTCCGAATGGATAAGGTAGTCGGTGGGCGCCAGCGAACTGCCGTCGCCCTTCTTGGTGAAGGAGCGGATCTCATATTCGAGCCCCTCGGCCGGCATCGAAAGATCCGCAATGATCTTCTCGAACATCGGGTCGCCGGAGTGCTTCGAGGAAAGCAGACCCTTGACATTCTCCATCACGAAGATCGTGGGCTTGTGCACCCGGATGATTCTCAGGTACTCCCTGTAGAGGAAGTGCTTTTCATCCTTGTGAAAGTCCTTGTCGTTGGCGCGTCTGGAGCGCCCTGCCAGGGAATACGCCTGGCAGGGCGGGCCGCCGATCAGCACCCAGGTTTCCTGCCCCTTCAGTGCAGCGCGAATTTCTCTATCGATACTGGCTTCATCGGACTTGCCAAGCTCCAGGCACCTCGCCTCGGTGGCAGCATGCTCGAAGGCGCTGGCCACGGCAGGGATCCCGCGGAAAGCGGCCTCATCGATCTCGCCTCGTATGTAGCTGTAGTAGTGCTTGACGTCCTTGGTGCCACGCAAACGCCTGAACACTGCCCTGAGCGTCAGCGTGCGATGCGCGACAGCATCCTTTTCAATGGAAAGACCGATCTCGAAGAATGGCTGCCGCTTGTGGCCCTGCAGGGAGGCAAATCCCTCCCCGAGCCCTCCCGGGCCAGCAAAGAGATCAATTATGGGAACTGGCACGTCAGCAATCCTCCCCTTGTTCTTTCCCGAATGTGAATCGGTTGCCGATTTGGTGCACGCTCACTCTGCCTCCGGCTTCTTCTTGTTGATGCTTTCGGCGATCCACCGATCCAGCTCCGAGCGGCGAAAGCGCCAGGTACCTCCAAGCTTGAACGCCGGAATCTCTCCTTTCTGGGCAAGGCGATAAACCGTGCGTTTCCCGGCTTTGAGGTAGGCCGCGACCTCCTCCAGCGTGAGGATCTCGCTCTCGACTTCAGTCATCCGGAAACCATCCGATCTGGCCTTTCGTAGATTTCGATTGCCAAGTTTAGCCAATTCTACTAGACCGCTATAGGCGCTGGCCAACTCCGCAATGCGGGGAGCCTTGCGCAGTTGATGGCCAGTTCGGCCTGGGAATCCGGTCATGCCGTAGTTCCCATTCCCTGCGGCGCAAAGCGAGAGCGCGGCACAGCATCTGGCCATCCGCATCAACGGGGAACCTGATTAGCAATGAACTTCAGCCGCCATCCGAATCGAGTTCAACCGGCGCCAGGGTCGGTGGCCAGGGTGGAGCAGTTTGGCTGGGGGAGTCGGTGGCCACCCCGGGGCAGTTTGCTGGGTCGGCGGCAAAGCGCTGCTGATACGAGCGGATGCACCTGGGCGAGCACCTCGGCGAGCTGATGCCAGTGGTTGCTGCCGAGCCCGAAGCCGAGCAGGACGTGCCCGCGCACAAGCGACGCCGTGCTCGCGGCGATTTCACCGACGACAGTGCCAGCGTGCCGTTCTTCGACGAGGCCCGCGTGCCGGTGTTGACCATTGAGGTGCCCAACCCCGAAGTGCAAGGCCTCAGTGCCGAGCAAGTCACCGAGCAGTACGAGGTCGTGGGCCAGAAGGTCAGCCACCGCCTGGCGCAGCGCCCGGGTGCGAACGTGGTGCTGAAGTACGTACGCACCGTGATCAAGCGGCGCGACACCCAGACGCTGCACTGCCCGCCGGCGCCGGTGGGCGTGATCGAGGGCAGCCGCGCCGACGTGAGCTTCATTGCCGGCGTGGTGGTCGACAAGTTCCAGTGGCACCTGCCCCTGCACAGGCAGCACCAGCGGCTGATCGAAGCCGGCTTCAAACTCAGTCGGCCCTGGTTGACGCAGCTGGTGAGCCAAGCCGCGCAGCTGCTCGAGCCAATCTACGACGCGCAGCTCGACTCGATCCGACGTAGCCGCGTCAAGGCAGTGGACGAAACACCGATCAAGGCTGGCCGGGCCGGACCGGGCAAAATGAAGGCGGGGTACTTCTGGCCGGTGTACGGCGAGCGCGACGAGGTGTGCTTCGCGTTCTTCGAGTCACGCCAGCATGCCTGCGTCAAAGAATTGCTGGGTGACAAGCCGCCAGACGGTGGGGTCCTGCTCAGCGACGGCTATGCGGCCTACAGCCGCTACGCCCAGGCCACCGGCGTGACGCACGCGCAGTGCTGGG
>JAGVEK010000400.1 GCA_020058315.1 Candidatus Zixiibacteriota bacterium | reverse complement strand
GACGCTGAGTGTCACATCGGGAATCCCCACGGCTGTCGAATCGGTCGCCCACCCCCAAATCGCAACAACTGGTGCTGACACCCCGGTCGAACGCGCGAAGTTGATCCGTCCATCACCCAGCAAACCGGCATATGCCGGGTTGATGGAGTCGATTTCGTCGGATCCCCACTCCAGAATCCGGCGGCAGGCTGCAACCGGAATCGATGGACGTAGTTGCCGCACCATGGCCGCCAGTCCGGCTGCCAAGGGGGTCGAGAACGATGTGCCGCTCCACTGCCCCCATATATCGCCCCCCGGAAGCGCCGAGTACAGGTTCACGCCGGGCGCGCATATGTCGGCGCAGATGCCGTAATTTGAGAAATCCGCCTTGAGATCCAGACTGTCAACGGCGGCAACGCCAACGACAGAGCCATAAGCGGCCGGGTATTGCATTGAATTGACACCATCATTGCCGGCGGGAGCGAGGGTGATGATCCCGGCGGCTTCGGCGCGTCCGATGGCAGCTCGAAGCACGTCGTCATCAATGGAAACTCCAAAACCCAGGCAGAGGATTTCAACTCCTGCGGCGATGGCATAATCGATGCCGAGCGTGACCCCGAAGATGGTGCCGACTCCGTTGCCATCCAGTGAACGGATCGGGAGGATCGTCGCTTCAGGCGCCGACAGGGCCAGCAACCCGGCAGCGAATGTCCCGTGGCCCACACAACTGCCGCTCTGGTACATCGGATATTCATCGAAATCGATAAAATCATAGCCGTCGGCGGAAAGGCGCGGCGCCAGCAGGGGATGGTAGAAATCCACACCATTGTCGATCTGGGCGATCATCTGCCCGGCGCCCCTGGCCATCAGGTGGCCCGGTGCCATCACGGTGGTCAATATTGCATATTGACTGTAGTAATCCCCGGGCGAGACTCCTGTGGAAAATGGATCGGAATCGCTGTCAAGAAACGCCTGACTGATCTGCGCGCTCTCGACGACCCGGCAGAAGTAGTTCGGTCCGGCGTACGCGACCGGAGGCAACGGGCGGAACACCCCAAGGGACGTGTCGACCGTCCAGTCAACCGGAATGCGGACCAGAAACGTGCGGTTGTCGCCCAACATATGCTCGGCGATCACACCGTGTCTGCCGAGCAGACTGTCAACGTCAGCCGGCGCCGTCTGGCTGAGGAATTGGACAATGACGCGAGTCAGCTCGTAAGAACCTGTCTGAGCCCGGACAGACATGTCGCTGAGAAGCGCCACGGTGACTGCCGCAATCACCACCGGAAGGAAACGTCGCAAGGCAAACATGATCCTCACCTCATTCTAATTCGTCAGACCGATCAAGACAAATGGCGCCCAATGGTATGGGTTCTCATGGGATTGACGGAGTTCACGAACCGCTGTGGTCCACGCAAGATTCAACCCATCTCCCTCTTTGAGACGGCGATAAAAGCATGTCATGAACACCCGCGCCGTGTGATCGTCAACCGTCCACAGAGAAGATAACACACATTTCGCACCTTGGCCCAAAAAAGCCTCGGCCAAACCATAGATTTCGCCAGAGGGCAGGACACCAGGGCGTCCGGTCTGGCAGGCGGCCAGAGTCACGAGAACCTGCCGCACCGGGTGGCCGAACAGGTCAAAAGCGTAGAAGGGCCCGTCGTTCAACAAGATCTCTGAGAAAATGGGATTATCCAGAGCCGCCGACGCGTGTGACGCAATGTGAAGAAAAGCCGTGGCCTTTGCGAGGGAGCGCCTGAGCTGAATGCCGTTCGCCTGGTCCTTCGTGAAATGTGACGATCCCGGGAACAATCGATGGATCTCCGCTGCTTCCTCATCCATTTCCCTGGTTTCCGGCCGACCCGGCGAAAATATCTCCCCTTGAAGTACTTGCGGCAGAGCGGCAGGGGACCGGCTGATGGCGCTGGTCATGTCGACTGCATGTCGCACGATGTGCGTGGCGAGCAATGGATTGCCGTCTGGCAGAGGAAGCGCGTGGAATGGCACGGCATTCAGCATGCCGAACGGAACAAATGTCAGATCGCGGTGGCCGGCGAGATCGGCGAGCACAGGCCAGAGAATCGCCTCCGACAGCTCTGCCAGCTGGCTATTGGCGCTGGCGATGATTTCGGATTCGTGACTAACTCGGAATCCTCCGGGCATGCGATTCTTCTCGATGAAAAAGTAGAACCGTGTGAGGAGATCACTGAGGCGCTGCCAGCCAACCGGCAAGCGACGACAGAGAATGCGCGACCCGGTCAGGATGAAGACATACGGATTCTCACCGTCTGTGGCGAAAGCCAGAACGGCCCGCCCAGTTGGCGTTTGAAGATCGAGGGCGGATGAGGCCGCCTTCCCTGCCTGGGAACTCGGCGTGCCAGAGAGCCGCCGGCCGCGTTGCACAAGCCTCCACAACTGGTCTTCACTCCGGCGCAGCACCTCGAAGCTGACGGGAGCAAATCGATCCATCGAAACGGGGAAACCATATAGCCGGTGCAGCCGCGAACGCAGTTCATCCTGGCGACGTGTGAGCGCCTGCGGCAGCAGCCCGGTTGGTGTTTTCTCAGCGGCTGAGCGATAGGCGGCACGACGGATATGTCGCGAGTCTTCCAGCACTCTTAGAGCGGCCGGGTACCGTCTCTTCTCCAGCAACAACCCCAGGAGTTCATGATAGACGGCAAGTTTGTCACTCAGATAGAAAATGCGTGTTTCGTCGGGAGGGACTCCCTCCACCAAGCGCTCAGCACGCTCCATCGCGAGTTCATAGGACTTGATGGCTGCGTCGTTGTCGCCGGCCGCTCGCTGTGCCCGACCGTGCAACCACCAAGCCTCAAACGCCACGGAGGCAGGATAGGCGGAATCGTTTTCAAGGAACGGCGCAAGTCTTCGGTGTGACTGCAACAAGCGGTTTCCCTTGATGTCGAGGTCGGCCAGGAAGAGTGAAGCCGCCGCGCCGCGCCTTACGTCCCCGGCGCGCCGAAACGATGTCAGCGCGGAGAGTGCACCAGCGCGTGCGGCGTCGGATTTCCCACTGAATGCCAGCAAGCGGGCCTCGAGAAGATCGGTCGACCCCTTCCAGACGGCATTGACCTCTCCGTTCAGAAGACGGCGGGCCTCACGGATGGCCATCAAGGCTCCGGGCGTATCTTCCAGGCACGCCCGTGCTTTGGCCAGAAAGTAGCAGCATTTGGCCTGCTCGTAGCGCATGCCCAACTGACGAAAGAGAAGGGCGACCGCGGGAGCTTCCGCCTCGATGACAGTATGCAGATTCAACTGAAGCTGGATTTCCAGTATGTCGAGCCGGGTCTGGGCACGTCCCCGCTGGTCACCCAGCGCTTCGAAGGCGGTGCGGACTTTCTCAAACTTGGTCAATGAGTCAGCAAGCTGACCGCGAAGAAACATGAGATATGCAAGCGAGTATTCCGCTTGAGCGGCGGCCAGCTTCATGCCCGACTCTGCGTAGAGTCTCAGGGCCTCTTCGTAGCATGCGGCAGCCTCATCAAGCCGATTGAGATTCGAGAGGATGTTCCCCCGGTTCAATTGGATGAGGGCCAGTGCCGGTGTCTGATTTGTGGTCCGGATAACCGCGTGGGCGCTGTCATAGGCCTGAAGAGCGCGGAGATTATCATCCTTGCGGTGGTAAACATTCCCCAGATTGCAGATCGTCTGAGCCCACTCGAATTCCATTTTGCGGCGCCGGAAGACCCGAGCCGCATCGCGCCCAATCTGTTCCGCTTGATCGTATCGCCCCAAATACATCAGGACATCGACCATCGCGCGCGCGACACGCGCCGCAGCAATATCCTCACCAGCCCGCAGATAAGAACGATGAGCGCGACGGTACCGATCGAGGGCGCCTTTGGCATCACCGGAAAGATGACGGTGACGCGCCCCTATCCGCAGAACCAGCGCCCGATCGACACCGCGGAAGAACGGGAGCAACTCCTCGACGCGCTTGGCCAGAATCCCTGCGCCTTTCAAGTCAGTGCGCACGGCCTGATTCATGGCATCGCTCAGGTTTGCCAGAAACCTGGCGGAGTCCCCGCCAAACCGTTGTTCGATGAACAGACGGATCGACCGGTAAGACAGGTGGTGCGGGAGCAAGTTGTTCATCAGCCGATTCGGACACGAGATAGCTTGATTGTCTGTTCTCCCAAGTGGAAGGTCAGCCCGGCAATCCCCGGAGCGACCGCGTCAAAAGCGAACAGTCCGCGCGCATCCAGAGATACCGTCTTGCGGCCACGTCGTTGCAGCGTAGCCCGACAAGACAAAGGCAGGCGATCTGCCGGCAATACCTGCCCAAGCAGGTCGAACGATCCTCGGTGAATCCTCGATATCTCCAGATCGATCTCAAAGGGTTCCGCGGCAAACAGCAAGCGCCTCTGCCCCGAAGCGGGAGCACGCGCGCCGGCTGGGAGCGGGATCCAGGCGGAGTCAAACATCAGAATAGCATGGAAGATGCGGGAATTGGTCTCATTGCGCCGGCGCTCGTAGTCGGCAAAGATGCGCCGTCCGGCCGCAAGCATGCTTTCCGGAGGAGCCTCGGAGGGATCATTCCCAGCGGCTTCCAGTATCGTCTTCGCCCATTGCATCTGCGCCTCGCATTTCTTGCAGTTCGTTGCCAGATGAGATTTGATTTCATCCATGGTGGCTTGATCCAAGCGTCCCCGGACAAAGAGAGTCAACAACTCGAGACTTGGTTCGGTACGCATGATCATGCCCCCATCTGATGAGTCATCTGATCGTCGCCTTGATACATCATTCTTCTCCGAACCCCATCTTGCTGAGGGTCTTCCGGAACCTCTCCAGACAACGGCTTCGAGTCGGGCCGATACTGGCCACCGGCATCTGCAGGCGCCGGGAAATCTCCTCGTAATCCGGTTGATCGTCATCGAAGAACAAGAGCCACAACAGCTTCCGACACCGCTCGTCCTGCTCGTCCAGAGCACGCCTGACCATATGCCCCCTCAGGGCAGCTCTGGCTATCTCTTCGGGGTCGGTCTCGGGACCCATCGGCTCCGGTTCATTCTGTATTAAGAGCTGGGAAATACGCTGTTGGCGCTCACGATCACGAATCACGGCCAGACAGGCGCGCTGAGTTGTGGTTGAAACATACCCTGCCAAACGATCGGTCGACTTGATCTTGGCAAGATTCTCGAGCAAAATCTTGCAGACCTGTCCAAAGACATCGACGCAGTCCTCTGGGGTCAGGCGAAAGCGCCTGGAAATCCCGTAAATCATTGGACCATAGCGGCAGATCAACTCATCCCATGCCGCGCCGTCGCCATCGCGGCATTCGTGGACAAGTTTCGTGTCCGTCCAACTCTTGACGTGTTTGTTCGGATTCATCGATTCAGCGCTGTCCGCCCCCGGTGCACAATCGAATCACCTCAGCCGCGCCATACATCTCCCTGATACACAACCCCAATGAAGAGAGTGTT
>JAGVEK010000201.1 GCA_020058315.1 Candidatus Zixiibacteriota bacterium | reverse complement strand
GACCTCTGAAACCAAGTTGCAACAGCGCCGCTTCGGCGCGGTCAACCTGGCGCAATTCTTCGACCGAAATGCCTGTCCCGGTCGGGAAGCGCGAGGCCAGACATGCGGCTTGTGGTTTGTCCCATGAGGGGAGGGAACGCCGCCGGGAAAGGACACGTATGTCTGACTTCGAGAGTCCCACGTCAACCAGCGGTGCGGCGACATCGAATTCCTGCGCGGCGCGCTGGCCGGGACGAACATCGAGGCGATCCTCGGGGATGGCGCCGTAAAGGATTCGGGAGACACCCTCCTCGGTTGCCAGACGTTCAAGAACGGTGAAGAGTTCGGATTTGCAAAAGTAGCAGCGATCAAGATCGTTGCGCAGCCAGCGTGGGTCCTCGGCTTCGGCAGTCTTGACCACCCGGAGATTCCAACTGCGATCTTTAGCCAATTGGACAGCGAACTCAAATTCCGCTTCGGCCATCGATGGTGATTGAGCGGTCACGATCAGCGCGCGAGGTCCCAAAGCTTCGTGCGCCACCGCCGCCAGATAGGTTGAATCAACCCCGCCAGAATACGCGACAATGGCGGACCGGTAGGAGCGAAGCAGGGCCAGCAACTGACCTTCCCTTGCGAGCAGTTCCTCGCTGACTCGATCGGATTCCTGCACGGGCAACATATTCGTCATCGGGATCATTCCAGTTCCATCGCTGGACCTGCTCGCCTTTGAACGCGCGAAGCGGCCAGTTATTTGCCTGATTGTATGGGCCCTGAAGATGGCCACTTCTACAGTTTGTGCCCGATCATCCTCAAGAACGCCCGGCGCTTCTCCTGGTCGGCGGGTGTCTCGATTCCGGACGGTTTGACACCATCGATGACACCGATCACGCCACCGCCCTTCTCATCGCGCACCACAAGTGCAATTACCGGATTGCCTGTGGCGCAGAACACGTGGCAGACCTCCGGGCAGGCCTTGACCGCATTCAGGGCATGAATCGGGAAGACATCGACCATGATGATCAAGAACGAGTGGCCGCAGCCCAGTCGCATGATGTTCTCGGCCGCCTGTTGTGTCAGTTCCGGATCGTTGCCGGAATGACGCACCAGGCACGGCCCCGAAGCCTCGGAGAAGGCCAGACCGAATTTGACACCCGGTGCCGATGTGGCCATCGCCTCATGCAGGTCTTCGACGCTTTTGATAAAATGCGTCTGCCCGAAAATGATATTGGCCCCTTCGGGAAACTGGATGGGGACTTGATCGATACTCATAGGCACCTCATCGAATGGACCATTTGCGTAGCGGGTACGAGCCTATCGGTGATTTGGCAATACATGACCACGCACCATGTTCGCGGGAGGGCGATCCTGTCATGTGTCCTGCTCAAGACTCATCTCCCGGTCCTCTGAGGATGATCCCGCTACATCCCCGGCATCAGAATCTCCACCGTCCGGATCGAATCAGCATACGTGAGAGCGGCGGCACGATCCAATCCCTCGATCACCCTGGCAAAGATCGCATACCGCCATTCGAGGTAGGGGAGCCAATCGAGGGCAATCGAAAAGGAGCCGTGCCCGCTGTCGCGCGAGTTGATCAGCCAGATCACAGAACCGGGCTCCACCTTCTCCGGCGAGAGTTCATCACGGACAGTTTCATCGGGTAATGCCCATCCATCTCCACGCCGGTCGCCGGTCTGGACGAGACTGCCAAACTGGATATCGTTCAGAGGACAGTTGTCATAGTAATTCTCCTGGGCCAGCTTGATGAACCGGCGAACCGCACGGGGGGCCAGATCAGCGCGGAGTTCAAGTACAACCGGCCCCTGGGTCGTCAGAATGCGTGCCTTCGGATTCGCGGCGTACGGATGCAGCAGTTTGTCCACATTGTCCGGCGTCAGGTCTGTCCTGTAAGTACCCAGTTCATTGCGGTGATCCTCACGGAATTTCTCCCAGACGGCGATCGTATACCACCGAACAAGGCGATTGGAATCGGCCATACCAAGATTGAAGATTTCGCGTGGGACCGGCTCGGGATGAATCGAGGGGGCCATATTGGCTGTTGAAGCGATGATCGACCATTTCAGTTCGGGCCGCCACTGCGACCTGTTCTTCTCATAAAGCTGTCTCAGCGAATCCTGATAGTCCGAGATGTTATAACTGCCAATGAGATTCACCGCCATTTGCTGGGCATGTGGGTCCCGATCATTGTAAAGACGATTCAGGAATTTGTCCGAATCCGGGCCGCCGAGGCCGATGTAACTCTGCGCTGCCCTGGCTCTCACGCGCGGGATCGAATCATTCATCAACGTTCGCAATAGCGGGAAAACACGTATTGTATCGATCGGAGCATACTGACTGAACTGATCCAGCACTTCACAGAAGGCCATCTGGACGCGGGGATCAGAATCATGAATCGCCGGTGCGATGATGTCAGCGTATTGGAAGTCCAGCCGCTTGGACAGAGCTGCCACCGTAGCGGCCCGCACGCCAGGATCGGAGTGCCGCAGGAGTTTTTCGAGATAAGGCCGGGCCTGCATGCGCCAGTGCTCGCCAATTGCCGTGACCAGATGCTGGAGAACTCGCGGCTCCGTTTCGGTCTCGAGAAACGGGAATATCTTGGG
>JAGVEK010000468.1 GCA_020058315.1 Candidatus Zixiibacteriota bacterium | reverse complement strand
GGCGAAGCCCAAATCGGATGCGAAGCCGGTCCCCGTCGTGGATGGCCCGCTGCAATACACGGATGTGTTTGGCAAGACCATGATCCAGATCGGCGAACGCGATCCACGGTTGATCGCAATCACCGCAGCCATGAGCACCGGCACCGGCCTGGTCGAATTTGCCGAAAGATTTCCGCAACGCTTCTTCGATGTGGGGATAGCTGAGGGACACGCCGTCACGTTCGCTGCCGGTCTTGCCGGTGAAGGCTTCCGCCCCGTCTGCGCGATCTACTCGACCTTCTTCCAGAGGGCGTTTGATCATCTGGTGCATGACGTCGCGATTCAGAAGTTGCCGGTCATTTTCTGTCTGGACCGTGCGGGGCTCGCCGGCGAAGACGGTCCAACACATCACGGCAACCTCGATCTGGCGTACTTGGCTTGTGTCCCCGGGATGGTGGTGGCCGCACCCAAAGATGGAAACGAGCTGCGCGATCTCTTGTTCACCGCCCTGGCGTACGACGCAGGCCCTTTTGCAATCCGCTTTCCCAAAGATGAGTGCTGGGCTTATGACGGTGACACCAAGTTCACGCCCATCCCCATCGGACGCTGGGAGATCCTGCGGCCGGGAAGCGATGCCTGCATTCTCGCGGTGGGGTCGATGGTGCGATCAGCGCTGCAGATCGCCGCGCAGTTCGCGACGGAAGGGATTAATCTTCAGGTGATCAACGCTCGCTTTGTCAAGCCGCTCGACAGCGCGCTTTTGGAACAGATCGCCGCTCAGCAAGATCTGATCATCACACTCGAAGAGGGCGTTCTCCGGGGCGGATTCGGACAGGCAGTGGTGCAGACGCTGACCGAACGTCACGGCCCCGCCGTCACAGTGCGCTCGATAGGGGTCGATGATTCCCTTGTCACTCATGGGACCCGTTCTCAGCTTCTGGAACTGACAGGTCTGTCCGTGCCGCGTCTGACCGGCCGCGTCCGGGGGATACTCGAATCGCACTCGACCGCCGCAAAATCGCGGCTGGCGGCTCGCAGGAAGATCGTTTTGCCGCGAATCTTGGGATCGGGAGAATAGGACGGCGTTTTTTTCTGTCCAAATACGACTATTATAGTCTGATTATTAGCATCAGACGCTGAGACGGAGCACCCGTGCCGATAAGAAGGATCATCATCGACGAGAACGCCGGCCCCTGTGGTGGTGTCAAGCGCGTGATCAAACTGGCGGAGAAAAATCTGGCCGCAGGCATCCAAACGGCATCGCTTGGTGCCGTGATCCACAACAACGTCGAGATCGACCGGCTCACGGCCCTGGGTCTGGACACCGTCGATCAAGCCGAATTCCAGCGGGTCGAAGAGGGGGGCGGCAAGCGGAAGATCTTGATCCGCGCCCATGGCGAAGCACCTTCGGTGTTCGACCGCGCACAGGAGCTCGGCATCGATGTGGTCGATGGGACTTGTCCGGTTGTGACTCGGTCGCAGAAGTACGCACGCATCTACCACGAACAGGGATACCAGGTCGTTGTTATCGGCAAGCCCAGGCACGCTGAGGTGATTGGCGTTCTCGGTCATTGCGACGGTCAGGCCAAGGTCGTCCATGAAGAAGCCGACGTCGCGCAACTCGATCCCGACCGTCCCACGTACGTGCTGGCACAGACCACGATTTCCGATGAAATGTGGACCTCCATGCTGGCCGCCATCCAGAAGCGCGTCCACAACGTAGTCTGGCGCAACACAATATGCGCCTTTGTCTCGGATCGCGAGATGGAACTGAGATCCTTTGCCGCCGAGTGTGATGTCATGCTCTTTGTCGGCGGATACAATTCGTCCAATACGAAGGTCATGTACGACGTCTGCCGCGCGGTCAATCCCCGTGCGCACTGGATCGAAACAGCCGATGAGATCGATCCCTCCTGGTTCGACGATGCCGAAACAGTCGGCATATCCGGTTCCGCCTCCACTCCCCAGTGGTTACTGGAGAGAATCGGAGAGGAACTCGCGCGCCGCTCCGATTCAGAGTCAATGCCTCCCGTGTAATTCCGGTCCCCTGTGTAAGGTGGCACGGGCGTCCCGCCCGTGGCTCATGCACGGCACCCCATGCCACTACGGACGCCACCCGGATCGCAAATGAAAACGGCCCCGGCTGATGGCCGGGGCCGAACATTTCAAATCAAAAGAGCTTCTTGATCGTCAGTAGATTTCACCGGCCTGATAGCGGAAGTCCTTGATATCGGATTTCTTCAGCAGATCGTTGTACCAATTATTGTACATGAGTTGCTGTTTGCCGTCGAGAGTGGCGGTCATGATGGAGTCGCGTTTCTCTGTAAACCATTGCATATTCGGCGCCTTCCGGTCCGCCAACTGGAGGACCACGGAGCCGAACGTGGTTTTCGCAACCTGGGACAGCGGCTGCTCCGGAGTCAGTCTGAAGGCCACGCCGCGGAAATCCGGATCATCCCCGAACCGCCGTTCCCGGTCGTACCGTCCGAAGTAGTCTGTGCTGTCGTATGTTGCCTTGATCGATGCGGCCACCTGTGCCATGGGTACCCCGCTGGCGATCAAATCGCGCGCGGGTTGCAGTCTCTCAGCCGCGCGGGCGCGCATGAGTCGCGCCATGAGTTTGGAGGAGATGTTCGCGGAAACATCGCTGAATGACGAACGCCCCGCCGGTTGCCGGTCCGTCAGAACGGCGACGACGTACTCTTTCTGAGTGTCGAAGGGATCCGAGATACTGCCCTTCTTGGCGGTGAATCCGTACTCAGTGATCCCAGGGTCCGAGCCGAAATCGGCGATAAGCTTGCCGCGTTCAACCCAGCCACTCCGGCGGATCTCCAGTTTCTCCCGGGCAGCGACCGCATCGAACCCTTCCTTCCGTGCGTCCATCACAAACTGCTCGGCCTTCAGCCGCAGGTCCGACAGCGTGGACGATGAGACCTGGATCCGCATGAGAATGTGGGCGGCCTTGACTTCGATCGTATCACCCTTGCTCCGTTTTCCATCACACTTAATGACGTGGTACCCAAACTGGGTCAGAACAGGACCGGACACCTGGCCGGAATCCAGCGCGAATGCCACTGCCTCGAATGGGGCAACCATGGCCCCTTTGCCGAACCAGCCGAGGTCGCCGCCGGTCTGCGCGCTCCCGTCTTCCGAGTATTGACGCGCCAGTTGGGCGAAATCCTCCCCGCCTCTGGCGCGGTCCCCCAGCGCCTGGGCATCACGGCGCACTTCCGAGGAATCGTCAAAGGACGGTTGTTTGGAGATGGCAACATAGCTCAGTTCTGCCCGTTCCCCATGGGTGAATTCGTCCGCGTTCTGCTCGTAGTATTCGCGGACCTTGGCCGAATCGACTGATCCAACAGAATCGCGGAACTGCCCCGAAGCCAGGAAGAGGTAGCGCACCTTGACCTTCTCCGACGCTGTTGTGTACAACTCGCGCACCTCTGGATCGTCCACCCGGGCTGTCGTCGTCACATATTCATACAGCTTCTGCTGCAAGACCCGTGGCTTGGTCAGTGCCTCGATCTGGACCCACAACTGGGGATCCGGGTTGCGAAATGCCTGCATGTACTTGTTGTAATCAAACTGGCCGTTGGTCATAAAGACCTCGGCCGTCTGGATTTCACGTGGTGGATACCGGCGGAGGTGTTCCGCCAATTCGCCGTTGGTGACATTCAGACCAATATTGTCGACGTACGCGCGCAGGATTCGGCCCGCAACCATCTGATTGAAGACGTCGTCCCGGATCTTACGCAGGTCCTCGTCCTTCAGATCTCCATTCTGCTTCTGCTGCTGCTCGATGGTGTTCTGGCAGAGCAGGGCGTACTCATCGAGCTTCAGCTCCTGGCCGTTGACCTTGCCGATCACCCCGCGTGAGCCCGGATTGCCCGTGAAGTCCATGCCCCACGCAAAAATGATGGTCCCGACAAAAGCCGCCACAATGATCCAGAGGATCGGTTTGGTTCCAGCCCGCATAACTCTCATAACCATGGCTTCACGACTCCCTTTGGTTTTTCTCTGACGCCCCGGCCCACCGTGGCGGGGGGGCATCGTGCTATAAACTGCATCGGCAGGAGCGAGCACCCGCCCGCCGCCCACCGGCAAAACATCATACCATAATCAATTTCCAGCCGTAAACCAATGCTAATTCACCTAACCCAAATGGGTTGACAAGCGCAGGGGACCCGCGTATGGTCGATCCATGAGATCACGGGTCCAATTTGGCCTATTTCTGACTGTTCTGGTCCTTCCTCTGGCTGTTCTTGCTGATGGGGGTGTCCCTGGACCCTACATGTGGCCCCTGGAGGGCAAGACTAACGTCAGCGCCGGGTTTGGCGACTACCGCACCCGGCATTTTCACGGCGGGATCGATATCTCGACCGGTGGTCAGGAAGGGTTCCCGGTGCGCGCCGCCGATTCAGGATGGGTGCTGCGCGTTTCAACTTCCTACTGGGCGTTTGGCAAGGTTGTCTATCTCCATCTCACGGGCGGGCGGGTGGCGGTCTATGGACATCTCTCGGAATTGGCGCCCAAGATTCAGAAGTATGTCGAAGACAATCAGTACGCATCCGAACGCTACCTTCAAAACCTGTTGCCGGCGCCAGGGCAGATCTCCATTGCCCGCGGCGAAATCATCGGAAAGACAGGGAAGACCGGCGCCGGACCGCCCCATTTGCATTTCGAACTGCGGACTGGTGACAATCGACCCTTGAACCCCTTGGTCACGGCATTCCAAAAGCCGGACAAGACAGCGCCGACCATCCGTTCAATCACCGTTATTCCGCGTCAGCCCGATCAATTGGGGATGCCGCTTTCCACGATCGATGGCAGACCCACAGCCAAGTCCTACGAATTCTCGGGCCTGCCCGGAGGGCGCGTGCTGGCGACAGAGCCGGTCGTCTCCGGAACGGTGATGATTGCAGTTCGCACCGATGACATCATCGACGGGCCTGACTGGATCGTCTCTGCTTACCATTGTCGATTGTGGGCCAATGATTCGCTCATTTGCGATGTGCGGCACGATTCCATTGATTACAGGGACACCCGGCTCATCGAACTCGAACGCCTCTATGACGGGAAGCCTGGTTTTGTCGAGCGCCCGATCAATCTGTATCGCCGCCCCGGCAACCAACTCTGGAACTACACCAATGTCGTCAATGACGGCAGGCTGGAAGCAGGGAAGACCCTTCGCCCCGGGCTCAATCAGATGCGTATCGAGGTCGAGGATGCCGCCGGCAACAGCGCCTTCGCCGATTTCCGGATTCGCCTTAGTCCAGGCTCCCCGTCGGCCACACCCGAATTGAGGAAGGGCACTCCGCCACGTGCCGCGAAACCGCCCGCAACGGCCAGTATCGAGTGGCTGGAGAACGGCGTGTTGTTTTCGATTCCCGAGTCCGCAGGTGAAGCCCCGCCGCTGCGGGCTGCATTTCTCGATTATGGACTGACAAGATCGCTCCAGTCTGTTCCTCTGGGATCAGAGGGGACGGTTGTCTGGCTCCCGGCCGCGGCTTCGCTCGATGCCGACTCCATCTGGATTAGATCAGGGAGCAATTCGATTCCTCTGAGACTGAGCATGTCTGTCGCATCGATCAATGACAACAGTGTGATCACATCCAGCGATGGAAGTGCTACAGTTCAGTTCGGACCAGGCGACCTGTACCAACCATCGTTCTTCCGCCTCACCGAGGACAAGCCAAGTCCCAAGGCGCGCAAGCCCGTCTCAGGAGTCTATGCACTGCAGCCGGCCAATGTCCCGTTCGTTCGCGCCGTAAGAATGGCGATCAATATGGATGGAGCGGCGGCAGGATCACGACATGTCGCTCTGTATCGGTATCGTCCGCAGACCACCGGGTGGGACTTTGTCGGATCGGAGCGTTCCGACGACGAACAAACTGTCTCGGGGAAAATCGAGTCACCGGGAATCTATGCGCTGCTGGATTATGTGGCGCCGCCCTCAATTCGTGACGTCACTCCGGCCAAGACTGATCGAATACGAGACCGTCAGCCGCTCATCCGCTTCACACTCGCCGACGATCTATCCGGGATCGGTTCCGATGCAGACATACGCCTCACGATCGACGGTCAGTGGACAGTCGTCGAGTACGATCCCGAAACCACGCAGGCCAAAGCGCAGCCCCGCCGGCCGCTCTCACCCGGCGACCACCGCCTTGTGATCTCCGCCAAGGATCGCATGGGAAATGAAGCGAAGATCCAGCGGACGCTGACGATCGTGAAGTAGGGTGCGTGATTCACGCGCCCTACGAGCTGCGGCTCACTCGGACTGCCCCTTGAGCGTTATCCGCTCAAGCTGAACGATGTCATAAGAGTCAACTGCGCCGCTGTCAGTGAGATCGACATCGTGCATCACCCAGTCTCGCCTAATCAGCCCTTTCTCTGAAAAATACTCCGCAACCTCCCTCCGGAAGGACACCTGAAAACTCCAATTGATCCTGTAGCAGTCGAAACTGCCGGCGGACGTGGTGATCTTCTTGGTGCCGGTGAGAGTCTTGTCGGTCCAACCGAGGAAGTCCGTGGAATCACGGTATCGCCAGGTGCCTCCCAGTGGGTACCGCAGCACCAAGAGCGGGGGATCGTACCAGACGCTGTCGGTCTGAAACTGCCCCAGACTACGTACCATCAGAGGGAACGGTGGCAGCAATCCGTCCCAGGCACTATGGTCGCAGAGTCTGCCGTCGTTCACGTTCGCCTTCGGGCGGGCATAGAACGTTGCATTGGGTGATTGATTTGTATTCCGCACACCGAGACAGTAAAGACCATCCTGACGGTTCTGATACCACGCATCATCTTCCCCCTCCACGGTGTTTTCCTCATTGACATTCGCTGCATGGAGGCGAAAGGCGATGGAACCAGATTCCAACGTATCAATCTGGACCACACGCACCGTTATCGTGAAACGCGCTGTGTCATCCGGGTGGACGTGTTGTGTGTCGCGCGTAATCGACTCCCGCTGATACACCCACTCGTTACCCACAGCCAAAGGATAGACGAATGGATGAAATTCGGGCGCTGTCGACTTCGAGCAGCCCACGGCGGCGGCCACCATCCCGATCCACAACTGACAGATAATAGTTCTCTTCATTGCCTGACCCTCCTGCTGCCCGGGGTTGTCGG
>JAGVEK010000035.1 GCA_020058315.1 Candidatus Zixiibacteriota bacterium | reverse complement strand
TGGAATTCCAGGTTCAGCGGGGCCGCCTGTCCGAACGCCGAGAGCATCGAATAGGCCGGGAACGCCCCCGGACTAAGGTCCAGGAACCGCTTGGTGAGTTCGAATGGCGCCGATCCTTCATCGCCGTCGAGTCCGAAGATATGATTGGTTTGCACGTACGGGATATGCCGGAGAATCATGTTGACATGATCGGAGACCATCTCGACTTTGTCCATCCCGGTCGTGTTCCCCGTTTTTGATTTTTTGGAAAGCTCGAACCACGATTCAATACCCGGGAGCAAAGCCTTGAAGCCATTGTGTTTAAGCCGTTTTACCCGGGACTCCGAAAGCAGTGACAGGGTCGATTCGGCGACAAAATCGATCCGACCGGGAGGGACTGCTTCCTCAATGGCATCCATGCAATGATCGAAACGAACCCCGAAGTTCGGATCGTGCCACGCCACCCGTGGACGCTTCAACTTGCCCAGCAGAAAACGAAGATCCTCCTTCATCGCCTCAGTGTCCAACTGCTGGTAGGGTACCGACGAGTCAATGCAAAAATCACAAGTATACGGACAGCCCAGGCTGCTCAACAGCGGCACTATTTTAACAAAGGGCGCCTTTTCCAGGGTCTGTTCGATGAATTTCCAGCGTTTGCGCACACCGGGCAATTCGACGGGATGGTGTTCGGCCGAGAGGTGCAACCCAACAGGCCGATGTGGGGCACAATCCCGCAGCACTTCGTGGACCAGCGCTTTGTCGGTGAATCCCAGCACATAATCAAAATATTTCTGCGCATCATCCGGATAGCAACGGGCATGAGGCCCGCCCAGAATGGTGATGGCACCGCGCGCGCGTAACAGGTTGCTCAGGGCATACGACAGCAAAGCTGCTTCCGTAAAGGAACTGATAAACACGGCATCGACCCCGGCCGGCAAGTCTTCGATAAGGTTCTCTCGGCCGGTATAGGTGACCAGCGTGACTTCATGCCCCTGTTCTTCGCACCACGTAGCCACGACCTGCGGCATGATACTGACGAAGTTCGCCCCCATGACCCGCATCCACATCGTCCGCGTCGGGGCCTTGGCAACCAGATCGATAATGCCGATGTTCAGTTTACGCATGAGACCTCGGTTTCAAAAACTCAAAAATCCAGAACGGTCCGCAACCACCACTGGAAAACTCTTCTGCAACCAACATACCATTACCGGGCCCACGAGGCCACCGGAATTTGACGATTATTCTCCTTATTTGTTAACGACCGCCGGAGAAAATCGTTCCGCCCCATGTGATCTTACGCGATTTGGACCTGGTTCTCAATCATTCGTAGGATTGAAAAGAGGACAGGAACCCGCACGTCGAGATCAGAAACGCGTAAACACCTGTATCATTGAGCGTTGGCGGACAGGAAAAAATAATGCGGAGAGGCAGGGATTCGAACCCTGGAACGAGTTTCCCCGTTAACTGCTTAGCAGGCAGCTGCCTTCGGCCACTCGGCCACCTCTCCGGCGCGAATTTCGCTTGCGCATTGTATAAGAATATCGGGCGATTGGCAAGCTCTTTCCGCCTTTGTGCTGTCAATCGGCCGGGGCTTTTGTGCCGACCAGCGCCTCACCCGCCATCCCTTGCCGTTGAGAGAGGCCCGATTGATCGCGCAGTGTCCCTTCATTCCCTCCGCCATACCTTCGCTACCCGGTTATACGAAAAGACCGGCGATCTGCGCCTCGTCCCGCGGGCGATCGGTCACCGGCCAATCACGCCGACGGAGATTTATGCGCGGGTGGGGGAGAGGGCGTTGAGATAAGCAGTCAGGCTGATTCGACTATGGGATTTTGATTCAGAGGTGGGGGGAATCGAACCCCAGGCTCGCGTTGTGGGACAATGACTGACGTCGCAGTATGATCGAGTTTTGACCGTTTTTTGGCGGCCCGACCTCACTCTCCCCAAACTTCAGTAGCGTTTGAGTTCTCAATCCGGTTGAACCATGCCACGGTCTGTGGAAGTCGTTGATAAATCATATGTTACTCAAGAAACATGAGGGGAAAAATATTGGCCCATTCTCCTACTCTCAAAAGGTCAGACTCTCAGAAATCTTCATTCGGTCGTTTCAACTGCCGACTCAGCGTGGGCTTGGCCGGCGTTTGACACGCCACCCGCCCGCTGGATTACGACGAGGGTGATGTCATCGGCCTGCTCGGCGCCACGGCTGAAGCCTTGAACCGATTCCATCACGCCGGAAAAAACCTCCGCCGCACTCTGTCTGCAGCATACCGCCAGTGCATCAACCAACCGCTCCTCCTCATACATCTCGCCGGCAGTATTGTTGGCTTCCGTCACCCCGTCGCTGTAGATCGCCAGAACGCTGCCCGGAGCCAGTGCAACCTCACCTACTTCGTATCGTATCCCCGGTATGGCCCCCACCAGCAACCCGCCTGTCTCCAGTCGCTGCATGTCGCCGCCGACTCCGGAGAACACCAGCGCCGGCGGATGCCCGCCATTCACGTACCGCAGTTCCCCCGTCGCCGTGTCGAGCACGCCCACGAACAGCGTCACGAACATCCCCGAGGGCGACGAAGTCACCAGGTGTTCGTTTACCTCCGTCGTGAAGGCCGCGAGGTCACCGGCCGCCCGAGGCAACAGGCTGCGCATCAGAGCGTGCAGATTGGCCATTAGCAGCGAAGCGCCCAGCCCCTTGCCGGAAACATCGCCGACGGCGAAGGCGATCTTCCCTGTCTCCACCTGGAACAGATCGTAGTAATCGCCACCCACCGCCTGGGCGGGGAGGCAACCCGCCGCAAACTCCCAGCCTGGCACAGCGGGGAGTATTCGCGGGAATAACCCCTGTTGCACACCGCGAGCGATCTCCAGGTCGCGCGCCTGCTGGGCCTCCCGCTTCGCCACCACCACCAGCATCGCATTCTTGAGCGCCATCCCCACTGCCTGCGCCACCCCTTGGAGCAGTTCCTTATCCTCGCGGCTGTAAGGCTGCTCCGAAAGCTTGACCGGCAACGCAAGACAGCCCAGAAGCTCACTACCGGCACGCACCGGCAGTACCAACTCGTACCGGGCGGGCTTCGTCAGATCCAGCGGTGCATCTGCTTCCTCTCGCGTCGGTGGGTAGTCAACCCAACGCTGGCCCTCTTCCAGCTGGTGCAAAGCGCTTTCAACCCGCACGACATCATCCGGCGTTGACTCGACCTCCTCTGCGACGGTCAGGGTGCTCGCGTGCACTCCCGCTCGCCACTGTCGGCGCCCCCAAGCCAGATGCACCTTAGTTCCGTCGCCATCCCCAAGCATGAAGAACCCTATCCGAGCAGGGTGCAGCGCTGCCAGCATTGCCTCACCGGCGTGCTTG
>JAGVEK010000036.1 GCA_020058315.1 Candidatus Zixiibacteriota bacterium | reverse complement strand
TGAGGTCCGGCGACCCGGCTGATAACAAAAAACCCCTGGTTTTACCCAGGGGTTTCTCTTGGTTGCGGGGGTATTGAAGTCAACCAATGTTCTTCGCTGCCTCCGCTGGCGGTTCTGGTGCTCAAGCAGGTGGCCTACGTCTTCGCCTGGATCGAGGTTGGGGAGGCGTGGAAACGACAGAGATGGCGAATTGGGAGGGGCCTGAAAATGGCCAACCAACACGTAATGACTTGAGCATGCGTGTGTTATGATTTTCGTGCGTAAGTATATTGACAAACGCATAGAACGCATATTTTATGCGCACGGAGAGAAGATCATGGCGTTCAGAGCAGATGAAGCCGAAGTCGAAGGTCGGGATCACGCAATTACTAAACTCATAAGCAAACTCCCACCCGAAAAGAGAAGGGAGTGTCTGGAGAAACTGGATGACGTAATTGAAAGATACGGCCCAGTTGTGGATGGCTATCCAACTTGGCACCCATTCGTTTGGGGAGTGAAGAATCCACTTCAACGACCAGACGCGGAGCATGGCTATGAAGATCTTGATCATGTCGTGCATCTAAAAGATGCATTTATTTCATGCCCCTATTCTGATGGCACGAAGTTGGTTCGTGCGATCAACAAGATGGACCCTGGGCCGTCTGCAACACTGGAAGCAGAGACCCTTGACTTTGCTCTCTATAATGAATCGGTGACCCCGGTGCTGGTGACATGCAAATGGTCCGAAGCCTATCGACTTGGAGATCGCACAACTCCACAGCGGATTGCCATTGGTCGAATGTTGGAATCAGAATTAAAGTTCTGGCAGAGAGCCGAAGTTGCAGAAACCTGGGAAACGATGCGTCCGTACTTCCTTGGTACGCCTCACGGAAGTCGCTCCTCTTTGTTTGTGAGTGAAACAACGGGATCTGCCATGAAGCGCGTCTGGCAAGCAATCATTGGGGCCGGTGTTTACGGACCGATAATGGTTGTTCGATAGCGTCAACTCGACAATGAATGTCCCCTTCGTGATCATAGCCACGGATTTAGGAGTTGTAGCTGATGCCTGAGGACCAAACATCGCCACCACCGCCGTTCAGTGAAGTCCAACTAGGCGACTGGTCGTTATTGGCGCCGTTTCTCGGGCGACTTGCCGTTCGTGCGGGAGCTCTGGTCTCAGTTTAAGCCGGTGATTGACGCGTTACCAGATGAGCAACAGCGCACGTTCGCCAAGTTACTCCAGGATGTATGCTCATTCCATTTACGGTTGGACAGCGATGAGGTCTATGGACCGATGTGGGTCATGGACGGCAAACGCTCTCTTGTCCCAACTGATCTGGCACCACAGGCCATCGAGGTGTTGGCGGCTGCCTCTGATGGGTGTCCGCATCTAGCTCTGCGGGCGCGCATTGGCGATGTGGTGTGGGTGGGCGGTCGCCAGATGAGATCTCTCGGACGCAGGCGATTCGAATTGGCCTGTTCCGCCGTCAGAGCATATCGACAGGTGGCAGAACAAGTGCGCCTCGCGGATGAACCGAACCCGATGCACTGGGTGCCGGCATGCGATGGTTTGCATCGTGCAGCGCAGATCGCCAGGGAGACGAATAACGAGGATGTGACCAGAGAGCTAGATTTGTGGTTGGTCTCGTGCATTGAAAAGCGGAAGCCCACTGAGAGGACGCCCATCTGTCGGGAGCTGCTGGAGATCCGCCTCAGGTATCAGCTAGTGGCACCTTCGGCTGTTGTGACTGAATCGCTGGGGATCGCTGAGCGCCTTCACGGAACCGGCGCCTGCGAGCCCGCTGAGGTCTATTTCGATTTGGCCCTTCGTGCTGCCGCTAAATCGCAAGATGTCGAAGTGACCCGTCAATGTCATCGAGATTGCGCTCGAAGCGCGGTGGCCATTGCGCGGCAGTACCTGACGGCGAGTGCTGATGCATGGGCTCCGGCGGTGAGGCAGTTCAATCGCGCTCTCAATCATTTGCGTCAAGCGGGGGCGGGTAAGGCCGAGACGGACCCCATCCAGGCTGAGATCCTTAGGCTAAACCAGCAAGGCGCAGACTCCTGCGGTACCTTTGAGATCCCCATTGACCTTACCGATTGGAACAAGCGCCTTGATGCCGAGTTCGGCGCTTCTGAGTTCTCGCGGGCGTTGTTCTTGTTCCTGTTTCGTCTGCACGTACCGAGGGGGTATGCCTATCATCGAGGCGAGATGGATCGCATGATGCGCGACCATCCGCTCCAAATGATGATCCCGATGACGCGTATGAGCTACGATGGACGAGTTGAAGCCGTGGCCGGTGGCGCGCTCGATGGAACCGAAGCTGATGTTCTGCAGCGGTTGCTCTATCAAGTTGGTCATCGCCAGGGGCTCACGGGTGCTTCGCTGCTGGCGGCACGCCGTGTGTTCCTTGATCATCACCCCATGGATCTGCGCGTCTGTCAGAGACTGGCGGTGGATAGTCCATTCGTGCCACGAGATCGTGAGCATTCGGTGTCGTTGGCCTTGTGGCGTGGTTGGCAGGGACGTTGGTTGGAATCGCTGCACCTCCTCGTGCCCCAACTAGAGCATATCGTCAGAACGGTGCTTCAGCAGTCCGGTGCGGTGATCACGAAGCCCAACACCGAGCAGCACGACTACCTAGACCTTGGTGGGCTTCTCAGCGACCATGAGAAGACGCTGGCCTCCCTGTTTGGCGAGGGGGAGGTCTTGGCCTTGCGCGCCGCATGCACGGAGCGAATCGCCATAAATCGTCGGAATGATCTGGCCCATGGCTTGATCCCCGACAATCAGTTCGGGACATTCTCGGATGTCTATCTGTGGTGGTTGTTTCAGCGTATCCTGGTCAGGCCGCTATTCTTCTCGTCGTCGCCTGAAACGCCATCGGATGATTCCGACCAGTCGGATCAGCCATCAGGAGAGGCGGGCGAAGGTGATTCCGTCGATCCGTCAGGC
>JAGVEK010000221.1 GCA_020058315.1 Candidatus Zixiibacteriota bacterium | reverse complement strand
CTGGCCGAACATTTCGAAACGCACAATGGCGTCAAACTCGTCTTCGTCAATCGCACGGTGGCGAAAGCCCAAACGCTCGCCGATCGGTTCTCCGGACGCGCCATGTCCTTGGATGAATTCTTCGCCCAGCCGCCCGGCGTGGACATCCTTTTCTCCTCGACCAGTTCGCCCGACCCGCTTTTCGACCGTGAAAAGGTCGACCGGATTCGCTGGGAAAGGGACGCTCTCTCGCCTTTGCTCCTGATCGATCTGGCCATTCCGCGCGACATCGATCCGGCCGTGGGGGCACTCCCCAACGTCCTGCTCCGGGACATTCCATATTTCCAGACAGTAGCCGACACCAATCGCCGGGCCCGTTTCGTGGCGGTGGATCAGGCCGAGCAGATCGTTGAGCTCGAAATCGCCCGTGCGCACCGGGAGAATGCCGAACGGCAATTCAAGCCGGTTTTTGCTTCCACGCTAAGCGAAGCCATGGCCTACGCGCGAACAGGCCTTGACAAACTCTTCACAACCCGCTTGGATCACCTCAGCGCGGAGGATCGCGCTGCGATCGGCTACTGGGTGGAGAAGCTGGTACGCTATACCAACCAGCTCCCAGTTGGCGCTTTGGCCGAACAGGCCGATACCTCCCGTGGAGATTGCGCGATGATCGCTGGATACGGCTGTATGCAAACCCGCCCGGTCCTTCAAATGGAGACTGACGATCCGGTGGCCAATCGTTGCGCCCAGAATCAGGGGGGGGCTTGCATTCTCGATGGCCACGTTGATGGACCGTCCTGCAATTCGGAGACCTGTTCCGGATGAAACTCGGCACTCGCGGCAGTGATCTCGCGTTATGGCAGGCCCGCCTCGTGCGGGCCTTGTTGCTCCAGAAGGCCGGTGTCGACGCCGAACTGGTCATCATCAAGACTCAGGGAGATCGCGACCAGATCGCGACATTCGACAAGATGGAAGGGAAGGGATTCTTCACCAAGGAGATCGAAGACGCCCTCGTGAACCACTCCATTGATCTCGCCGTCCATTCGCTGAAAGACCTCCAGACCCGCATGCCCGATGGTCTGGTCCTCGGCGGTCTGATCGAACGCGCGGACCGGCGCGACATGCTGTTGATCCGCCCGGAAGCCGCCGATGATTCGCCCGCCTGCGGCGGGCTGCATCTGCGCGAAGGCGCGCGAGTCGGCACTACCTCTGCCCGGCGCGTGGCCCAGTTGCAGTTCCTGCGTTCCGACTTGAACGTCGTTCCCCTGCGCGGGAATGTCCCCACCCGGTTGCGCAAGCTGCGGGACGGAGAGTTCGATGCCATCCTGATTGCCACGGCGGGTGTGGAACGGCTCCAACTGTCTCTCGAAGGGCTGCGAGTGCACCGTCTGCACGAAAGCGTTTTCGTGCCTGCTCCAGGGCAGGGCGCACTTGCGGTCCAGATTCGGCAGGACGATGCCGCCACTCGCGATGCGGTCGCAAGGATCTCTGACCCGGGCTTGGCCGATTCCATCTGGCTGGAGCGCGAAGTTCTCCGGCGTCTCGAAGGCGGCTGCCTGCTGCCCTTGGGAACGTGCGTCGATGTGGCCGGAAACTACTTCCGGCTCCGGACATTTCTCGGTACAGGCAACCCACGCCAGCCACGCCGCTTCGTGATTGCGGGCCAACACAAAGAGTCAGTAGCGGCCCAAGCCGTCACGTTCCTTCAGGGAATCGCGCCATCGCCGCCCGAATCGGCACGCCGAATTCGTGTCTGGATCACCCGCGAACCGGCGCGTGCCGGCGAGTTCTGCGCCGATTGCGATCCGGCGCGTTTCGATGTCGCTGCCATCCCCGTCTTCCTGGCCGTCCGCGCTGGATCGCCCGAACTGCGAACACAGGTGATGACCGGTCTGGCGAAATACGCTTGGGTGTTGTTCACCAGTCAGACAACCGTGACCGAATTCGCGGGCGTGATGCGTGACACCGGTGCATCCCTCTCCCCGCAGACTCACATTGCCGCCGTCGGGAACAAGACCGCACGCGCAATCAAACATCAGGGCTGGCGGCTCGACTTCGTCTCCGAGACTCCGGATGCCCGGTCGCTGGGAGAGCAATTCATCTCCTACGTTCACGATTCGGCGGGCTCCATTCTCTTCCCCTGCGGCGCAAAGGCATCGGCAGACCTGGAGGCTATCGCCTCCGAAAGTGGTCTGCATCTCGAACGGCTGGTATGCTATGACACCGTCGAGCATCCCGATCTGGCCCTGACGCTTATGACCCTGCCGGACCCGGATGCTGCCGTCTTTACCAGTCCCAGTGCGGTGAATTTTCTCATGGCGCGGCGCGCGCTTCCAACGCATATCCCGGTGGTGTCGATTGGCCCATCGACCACCGATGCGCTGATCACTGCCGGTTTCCCCATTGTTTGGGAGGCGGTCGATCGTTCACTCGAAGGCCTGGCGGAGGTTGTCCATGGACTATTCCCTTAATAGACGTCCGCGGCGCCTGCGCCGCAATTCCGTAATCCGGAACATGGTTGCCGAAACCATGCTCTCCGCTGAACGGATGATTCAACCCTACTTCGTCGGCCAGAATCAGGAAACGCGTTTCCCGATTCCGGGCATGCCCGGAATTTTCCGGGAATCCCCCGATCAGCTCGTGCAGTCAATTGGGCAGGATCTCAAACTCGGGGTCAAACGCGTGATGCTCTTCGGTGTCACCGACCACAAATCACCCGGAGCCGAGTCGGCTTATGCGGATGACAATCCCGCCGTCGCCGCCACCGGGTTATTGCGTCGCGAATTCGGCGCTGAATTGTTCATCTCGGCTGACGTCTGTTTGTGTGCATACACAGATTCCGGCCACTGTGGCCTGATTCGCGGTGACGATATCGACAACGACTCTTCGCTCGATGTACTGGCCCGCATGGCTGTTCGTCTCGCCGAGGCCGGGGTCGATTGGGTGGCCCCATCGGACATGATGGATGGCCGCGTGGGCGCCATCCGGCAGGCGCTCGACGCCGCCGGGTTGGCCAATACGGGAATTCTCGCGTACACGGCGAAGTACGCCTCCTCGTACTATGGCCCGTTTCGCGGCGCCGCCGAATCGGCCCCCCAGCATGGCGACCGCAAGTCCTACCAGATGGACTGGCGCAACAGGCGTGAAGCGCGGCTCGAAGCGCAACTCGATCTCGATGAAGGCGCCGACGTCATCATGGTCAAGCCGGCCCTGGCCTATCTCGATGTGATTGCCGATCTCGCCGGTTCGACCGATGTCCCGATTGCGGCTTACAATGTCTCCGGCGAGTACGCCGCCGTGAAGCTGCTCGCCAAAGAGGGTTTCGCCGCCGAGCGGGACCTCGT
>JAGVEK010000212.1 GCA_020058315.1 Candidatus Zixiibacteriota bacterium | reverse complement strand
GATCGAATCTGGCGCCAATTCTGCCAGGCGAAGGCATTGCTCCAGAGCCCCTCTGTCGTCCCCCTGGGCGGTCAAAACCTCAGCGAGGCGCGTAGCCACTTCAATATCACTGGGAAGCATGGCGGAGAGACGCCGGAGTAATGGAAGTGCCTCGACATGGAGGCCTTCATCCAGGAACGCCTTGATAGCCTCTCGATGGACCGGGATCGCGTCCGGTTCCGTCTGGCATTTCAGACGCAGTTCGGCGATGCGCTGGCGCGTCAATCGCGGGCGTGATAAAGCCATTGCGTTGCTCATGGCAAAGCACCTCGGGGTGACAACGACGAAGGGATCGTCGGAAGATGGCGGCGGGATGGCGAACTATCCATGTTCTCCGGTGGAATTGGCCGTTCCTGCCTTGCGGGCAGTCCGGCCGATACTCTGGCGGGCGTCAGACTCGCGTCATCAGCATGACCACGTCCGCCGTCAGATTACAGCGGTCTGCTCCAGTTCACGTTCCGATGTTTCGAGCGAGACTCCCTGTTTGTGCAGTTCGTCCACCATATAGTGGCGTGTCGTGAACGGCCCGTGCACGAGCACCACTTGCTTGGCGCGATTATTGGCGCGGTTGACCAGAATCGGTCCTTGCAGATTGGCGGACATCCTCGTCCAATCTTCGGGCACAGTCACGATCACCCAGGTTTCAATTTGCGCTGATTCCGTCGTGGATAACTCGGCGATTTCGCGCGGGTCGATCTCCACTTTGTAATGCGGGAAGAACGGCTTCGGGTTGACGACGATAAATGCCAGGCCCGGATCATCGAGGGACTGGAGATGGACAAAGGGATGGAATTCCGGGCGTCCAAGCAGCGCGTAGCGCCGGCAGTTCTCGAATCCCAAGATTCCCTTGGGGAAATCGATGAGGTGCCCATCGTCCGTTTGGATGTCGCCAAATCGGGTTGTTGCCACTGTGATGGCTAAGGCGGGCATGACGTTCCTTTCCCAATCACTACTGGACAAAATCAATCAGGCTCGGCTGCAGGATCCTGGCCGTGGCATTCAGCGCTGCCTGATAGATATTCTGCTGAGTTGCAAGCTCGGTTGTCACTTTTACGATATCGGCGTCTTCAATCTCAGACAACAGTCCGGTCACTGACACACTCAGCGCCGAGAGACGATCGGACGTGGAATCGATCCGCCGAATCCTGGCCCCGACCGAGGCCCGGGAGTCCAGGATGTGATCGGTGGCCTTCTGCAGCCCTCCGATCAGATTGCCGACCATGGCGCGGTCATTGTTCTCGAGCGAATCGACCAGGAGCATCAAATTGCCGAGCAGATCGGGCGAGCCCTTGATGCCCAATGCCGCGGAGCCGCCATTGGATCCCTCGTCCTTGATGATCAGGGTCTTGCCGGTGACCGTTGGGACAACCTGAATTCCAGTTCCGGCCGCGTTCAGCGAGGCTTGAATCTCGAGACCAGACGAATTAATTCGTGCGATTACATCCGCCACGGTCGCGGCGGATGCCAGGTCGACGACCGTGTAGGCCGATCCCTGGGAGATGCGTATGCGTCCCAGCGCGATGCCATGACCGCTGTCGAGTTGGGACAGAGGTGTCGTGTCGCGCAGAATCGGGTCCAGATCCAGGCCATCTTTGGTCGCGGTGAAGCTTCCGAGGATTCCAAGATCGGCGGCGGTTGTTTCGCCGGGAACGTTCTCCGCGACGGTCAGGCGCCGCGTGGGATTAAGGTCATTCCCGACCATCTGTGCGTTGACGTATCCGCGCACGCCAAGATCCTGCGCCGTGGTTTCGCCACTGACATCGATCACCTGAAGACCCAGCGGAGCCGCGTTGGCATCAGTGATTTGGAGCCCGGTACCGGCCAAGTTGACGCTCATCGTCACATTGGACACGCCTGCAGCAGCCAACTGGGTGTTGAATGCCGTGATGACATCGCCGATGGTTTGTGTTCCGGCCAGATCGACTGTGACATCAATCGAGAGACTGTCGGTGGCGACCCGAAGCTTGCCGGGCATTTGATCGATTCCCTGGCCGCGATTCAGGTCGGTCAGTTGGGTGGATGTGGAAATCAGGCCATCATCGGCTGCGGTCAGCCGCAGGGCATTGCCGCCGGGACTGACCGAGGCAGTGACGCCGGTCATTCCTCCGGCCGCAAGCTGCGTATTGATCGCGGTCAGAACGTCACCGATGGTGGTCGTAGCGGACAAATCAACGGCGACCGAAAGCCCTGATGCATCATCCGCAAACCGCACGATTCCGGGGGCCTGATCAATGCCCTGGCCTTGGTGCAGATCCGCCAGCGGCACCGCCGCGGCCACACCCCGGTTGAGATCGAATCCTTCGCCCAGAGTCTGGAGCGGGGCAAGCATGATGTCGGAACCGAGCGTATTCGTCGCCATCTGCGAGGATGCTTCAATCTGCGTGTAGATCAATCCCTGATCGCCTTGATAGACCACTCCCGTGGGAGTGGCCAGAAACGTCTGGTTGCGAGTCAGGTGTCCGGAGAAAAGATAACGGCCGTTGCTTTGTGTATTGCCGGCCTGCAGAATCTGGTCGAGAATTGTCTTGGCTTCCTCGGCGGCGCCCCGACGGGCCGTGGCATCAAACGTGTCGTCCGCCAGCGCCGTCGCCAGTTCACGCGCGGTGGTCAGCAGATTGGTGACGGTTCCCAGCGACTGCTCCATGGTGTTCAGTTCGGTCTTCGCCCAAGACGCGTTGGAGCGATATTGCTCGACAGCACTGATCGTGGTCCGGAACGAGAGGTCGCGGGTGATACCAACAGGGTCATCCGACGGGCGGGACAGGCGCCGCGCCGTGGCCATTTCAGTCTGCAGACGCATGAGCCGATCGGCCGCGGCCGAGAGATTCGCGGACATCCGATCGGTAATCATCTTCTGGGTCACGCGCATGGGTTAGCCTCTTCGCCATAGCAGAAGGTCGAATCGGTTCCGCTCGGAGGCGGGGCGGTATCCCGCCCGTCCTTCTGACTGTCGGGCCGCTTATGAGTTCCCCCCGGATTCTGGAGCACGCGCCGGGCAAATTCGATGCTGGGGTCAATGGATGTGCTTTCATCGGACCCGTTCTTGCGACGGAGCCAGCTCACTTTACACCTCCATGATACTTGCGGGGCGGCGCCTGCAGATCCCCTTTACGCGAACGCGTGCGCGACACTGATTTGTACTCCACACTGCCAGAACCGGCAGCGTCATCGTGGCCGGGCAGGTCGCTTCTCACTTTTCCCCTGATGAGACGCGCGAGACCCAACAGATCACCTTTGATGGTGTGCGAGGCCTTGCGGTTTTCTTCTTTGATCTTAAGATAGACTTCTTCACGATGCACGATCACTTTCAACGGCGCTTCGACCCCCAGACGTACCTGGCGGCCATAAACGCCCAGAACAGTCACCTTGATGTCATCGCCAATGGTGATGCTCTCACCGAGCTTCCTTGTTAGAATGAGCACCCACCCTCCCTGGTGTTTGCTGTCAATCGCCGGCCTCAGTTCAAAGTCTCTAAGGCATCTATCGGCGCAGACTTGCGGACCTTGACCCGGCAGTTGATACAGACCGACCGCCCTGGCGCGGGGCGGTCTTGCCTGAGTGGAGCAAGACCGGCGGCACGCATTGCCATGGCTCGGAGCCTCCAACAAGAAGACGGCGCCTGAGAGCACGCACCCTTGCTGCACAGATGACAGTTCACGCTCGTTTTGCATTGCGGCTCCGAATGTGATAAGATAAAGTGGGAGTCCGGACCCGGGAAGGAAGGGCGTAATAACGGCGGTCAGCGCAGCGGAAGGAGGTATATGTGAAACCTGGAGTGGAGGAGTTTCTCGCCGAAAAACGGATTGCCGTGGTCGGGGTTTCCCGAACGCGGGGTTTTGGCAACAGCGCACTTCGCACACTCGCCAGCCAGGGATATGACACTTTTCCCGTCAATCCACAAGCCGAGACAGTAGAGGGACGGAAGTGTTACCGGAGTCTTTCCGAGATTCCAGGGGGTGTCGGCTCCGTTCTGACGGTTGTTCGTCCGGAGCAGACAACGCGGGTGGTCGAGGAGTGCATCCGTCTTGGTATCAAGAAAGTCTGGATGCAGCAGGGATCCGAGTCAGAGGAGGCCATTGGGGCAGCACGTGCAGGCAATATCAGCGTGGTGCATCACGCGTGCATTCTCATGTATGCGCAGCCGGGATCGATTCATCGCTTCCATCGCTGGATCAACAAGATGCTGGGGAAATTCTGACCGTCTGGTCTTCACCGGGACATGAGATTGACACTCGCGCGCGACTTCTGCAGAGAATGCAACTACGCCTGGCGCCTGACTTGCATGGCCATGCCGCGTGGCACTGGTGCGGG
>JAGVEK010000037.1 GCA_020058315.1 Candidatus Zixiibacteriota bacterium | reverse complement strand
TGCAAGCGATCGAGGAGGACTATCGGATACGGATGCGCGATCTCAGGATGCGAATCTCGACCGCACAGACTCCGGAAGACCAGGAATCATTGCAGAGAGAGGCGATGGAGTTGAAGGTTGAGTGGTCGCTGGCGCTGGCTAAACGGCAGTTGGAATTGGCGCGGGAACGCGGGGACACAGAAGCCGAGGCCGAAGCGCTGAATACCATTAACCACGTCGCAAATCCGCCAACTGTGCTGCGCCAACAGGTACCGCGCGATCCGAACGCCGGAATTGAGCTCCCGGGAGGTGCGAGATGAGAAAGCTTCTCCTGATTTCTCTCGGCATGCTGCTCGTCATCTCAGTCACGGGTTTTGCAGGTCCGGAAGAGCGCGATCATAGCAAGCGGATTGTGTTCGAAAAATACCTATGGGCGGACGGCGTGAATCCTAAAGCACGCTATCTCGATCAGCTGATGGTCAAGTTCTTTGACGAGGACATGGTGCGGCTGAGAGACGGGCAACTGATCAGCACGATTGGGCGGAGTTCACTTGGATACACTCATGACTTTCTCGCCCGGCATCCGGAGATCACGGTTGATGTGATTATCAAGAACAAGACGGAAGAGCAGTACACGAGCGACCTGCGGCTGATCGAGCAGGCGAGCGGACGGGATCTGGTGGACCTATTCAGCTTTTACCGGTTCCAATTGCCTGAATTGGCAGCGGATCCGAAGGCGTTGCTGGCGGATATTCTGCAGGCGCCGGAAGTGGAGACGGCTTACTACGAGCCGATTCCTTATGAAGCGCTATGTCAAGACCTCGGCAATCCGACCCCCGATTACCGACCCAACCAAACGTATCACGATCCCGCTCCGACTGGCACAGACCTTGACTACGCGAATGCTCAATGGGGTGACGTTGCTGATGGCGTGAGTTCGACGTGGGTTGGTATCTTCGAACGCGGCATGCAGACGACGCACGAGGATTTCACGAGTGCGACCGTTCAGACCGCGGGCACTCCGGATGCGGACAACGACCACGGCACGGCGGTCACCGGCATCATGGGCGGCTGCGATGACAATTCTGTCGGTGTCCTCGGCTACGTGGCTGATGAATCAATGAAGCTATATCAACGCAATTCGGGTTCCTATGGCAGCGTCGCCGACATTTACAACTTTGCCAACGGGCAGCTTGTCGCCGGCGAAGTCACCACGAATTCGTGGCAATACTTCGCGGACCCCATGCCCCCTGGCCAGAGTTGTTCGTGCAATCCGGGTCAGAACGGAGGCGTAGCCATTGAGTACAATGCCGCATTGAAAGCCGAGATTGAGGCCGGAGTGGCGGAAGGAATCCACTACTTCATCTCGGCCGGCAACGGCTGCGTGAACCTCGACCATGCGACTTTTGGTACGACGTTCCGTTATTCCACCAGCACCGGGTCGAATTACGTCGGCGCGGTGAAGTCCACACTACCCCATGACTCTTCATGCTTTACGAGCTGGGGCGAGCGGGTTGATTTGTGCGCGTGGGGCGACGGCATCTATTCGTGCGGTTATGACGATGTACCGTTTGTCCCCGCAAGTCGTGATGAGTGGTACACCAACAGCTTCGGCGGCACGAGTGGCGCGGGGCCAATTGTTGCGGGATGTGGCGGTGTTCTCAACAACATCTATCGCAGCATCAACAGTGGCGCCAACATCTCGACCAGCAGCATGAGTTCGTGGCTTCAGTCTGGCGGGACCGAAGCTGGAACTTTCCCGGGCACTGACGATCCGGAAATGCCTAACCTGTTCGCCATCGTCGCTCCGAACTTGAATCCGGACATACGCTCGGGCTGGACGGATTACATCGTTCCGCGTAATTCGGGGGATGCGACGTCAGCGTCAGCCGTATTGCCGGCGACGCTAGTCAGTGACCCCGATACAACGTTTTGGAACACAGCTGCCGAGAATACCAGCAATTTTGGCACCGCTGTTCTTGGAGGAAGCTCGGCATTCAGACTTTATCGCGACGATGTCTGGATGGTCGGCTTGATCGTCGACATGCCACCGCTTGACCGCCGGTACCTCATCAATTTCTACAACACCACTCCTTCGCTTTCGAATGTTCGCGGCGGTCGGCACACGGCTCGCGTGACGTGCGATCCGTTCAGTGTGGTTAATGAATACTACGAGGACGACAACGATTGGGTCGAGCAGTACGTGTGGGATCCGCGCCCCCTGACAGCGGAGATGCCTTTGACGTTTTCCATGCCGCCGCTACGACTCGTCACCGGCCAGACCGGCAGTTACTACAACTGCGACGGGTACTCGCTGACCAGCAGTTTTTCGGGATACTGGGACCTCTTAGGTGTTGTTGCGTCCACGACGGAGGCGGACTACGACACGCGCATTTACAGCGAAGCGATCACCTCCACGAACGGCTTTGATGACTATGAGGCGTGGTCAAGCTATGTCGGACCCATTGACATTGTGGGCAAGAACCAGAATCTGGTGGGTGGAACCGCTCTGGCCTCCGTCATCAACTGGGACGGCGAGAACGACAGCTACAAGGTGGAGGGCGAAAGCTCGACTTACATGGGCGCGCCGGGCTACGGCCGCAGTAATGCG
>JAGVEK010000265.1 GCA_020058315.1 Candidatus Zixiibacteriota bacterium | reverse complement strand
GCGACAATCAGTTTGCGGTCATACATCAGCCGTCCGATTTCGACCATGCGGCCGCGCAGTGCTGAAAGATCGGGAATGGATTCATTGACCGTCATGCACTAAAGAAAGCGGGGGCAGGAGGGAAGGGTCAAACGAATTGTGGGCGGTGGGGAGTGGGTGAAGAATCGGCAGAGTGACGAAGCCACTTTCGCATTTGATTCGGTTGCGATTGAACGCTACTTGGAACTGATTTTTCCGCCTATAGGGGGAAAGGGGACCGATCATGGCTACCTGCTGGAACTGTAGCAAATCATACGAACCGCCGGACTTGATTACACGCACATCAGAGTGCCCGCATTGTGCGGCCTATCTGCGCTGCTGTCGCAATTGCGAGTTCTATCAGCCCACGATGCGCAACGACTGCCGGGAACCGCAGGCTGAGTTGCAGGCCGATAAAGATGTCGCCAACGCATGTGATTACTTTAGAGTAGCGACTCAGATCAAACCCAAAGACAAGGGCGGCAAATCGAAGTCGGATTTTGACAGCCTATTCAAGGATTGAGAGCAGTGCGGGATGGGGGGCCTGACGACGCCAATCGCGTCAATTCCGCCTATCCGCTGCCTGCCAACACAATCCACATGCATAAGACACGGGTTTAAAGACCCGTGGCACCCTTGGCGAACCAAATCATGCTGGATGATTGATCAGTGGCACGATCGTTGCTACGGCAGGAAACTGCGCATCACAAAAGGAATAAATTGATCACTGAGGTCGCGCAGACGATAAAACAAAGGGCGCGACTGGTTGCGCTTCCGAGCAGATCAGGTATATTGGACTTAACGGCCGGTGAGGAGATGCATTTGAAAAACCTTTAACAGGTTCACAAATGAAGGCTGCTCCCGTTGGGTTGCGCCTCTTGCCGTGACCCCCGTGTCAAAACGGGGTAGCGAGGGCAAAATACTCGCGGTAGCTCTAAAACGCCTTTATCGTATTGGTCGGAAGCGTTTTTCAAATCAAATGCTCACATTGTGCCGCCGCCCCGCTCTTCGAGCGGGGCGGATTTTTTATGGGTGTGCGGATGAAGAAGACGGCGGCAGGGACACAGCTTCGACGATTCTCAGTCTGTCAACGCGCTGTGGGTTTTGCCTGAGGAACCCGGCTTTGCGCGTAACCGGAGGCGGTCTTCGCGTAATGGAAGAACCCGTGCTTTTCGAGCAGGTCGTGATGACGCTCGGCCACCGAATAGAAGGCATCTTCCGCCTCGGGACGAAGCGTGCCGATGCCATCCATGAAACGCTCGATCATGAATGCAAAACTTTCGACTGTCGATGCTGTTGGAGGGACCGTCTGTCCCTTGCGCAGTGACAAGTGGCCTGCGGCGTCCACCTCAACGGCGGCCAACGCCGGGTTTCTTGCTTGAACCTCATCGCGTGCCGCGCGCCAGCTGGTCGCCAGCCGATTCAATCCCGTTGTCCCGGCGAGCCTGCGTGTGACGCTGTTACAGCCATCCATCAGGACATCGATCACCATCAGGTTGAACCCGGCACCCGCCGAGGCGCTTCGGGCCGCGCCCCCCGGACGAGTGGCCGGATCCGATGCGGAAACCACCCGTGCAATGGCCGACAGCTTGGAACTGACAACTGTCTCGAAGAGCGATTCGTCGACATCAGGAAGCGCCGTGGCAAAAAGGAGGAATTCCGGCTGATTGAGCAGGTGGACAGTCACACGGTCGAAGCGCAGATTCAGTCTGGAGAAGCCGCGCAGACGCTGGTAGGCGGCCGTCACCATTTTGAGCAGTTCCCCTGTGTGTCGCTCGGTGAACGCGGCCGGGAAGAGATGCTCCGTGCGTCCGTCACGTTTGACCAGCACCGCCACCCCGGTCACGCCTGCGACGGCGCGAATCTCACGCAGTATCGTTCGCACTGTAGGCCGCCTCGAATAGCTCCGGGAAATCCCGGCGGAGATGCTCCACCGTTGCCGATGGATCGGTGAGAATGCCAAAAGCCCGGTCGCCGATCCGGGCCGTGATGAGATTCTCGGCTCCGAATCGTACCAATCCGTAACGGAAATCGCCCACCCGGATGATGTTCGGCATACCAAAGACGAGGGCGCTCAGCGCCGCGAACTCCCGGTCCCAATCCGCCACCACATCGCGATAATGCTTGCGGTGGGTAATGGCACCGGCATCGTCGAACTCATACAAGCCGATGACATACGGTACCGTCTGAAGCACTTCCTCGATCGTCTCCAGGATGGTCGGCGCCGAGTAGCCTCCACCAGCCGGGGTTGCGGGGGGGGCGTCCAGGAATTCATGGGCACGGGCCTCGATCAGAGCCATGGTCACCTTGTGCTGTGATGCGATGAATGCATCCAGTTCAGTGCGGCCCTCCTCGCTCGAAAGATCTCCATCCCATTCCTTGTCGGTCTTGTGGATCGTTCTCCCATCCAGAATCACGGAGGATGTGACTCTGGGACGCGGGCGCTGGGCAAACTCGGTTTGCACCTGGAAAAGCTTGTCGTCTTTCTGGTAGCTCCCCAGTTTCCCCTGTGCGATGTAGCTAATTGTTTCCATGACAAATCCGGGACGCTTCTCAGGTGACTGCCTGACCGGCATCGGTTAGGAATGTCGGACGTCAGGGGCCAGCGAGCCTTCCCCGGGGTCCCTCACTTTAGTTATCGAGAGAATTCCCGATTGGTTTATAATGATGGCAAACAATAGTGGGTACCGGTCGACGGTGACGGCCGAAGGCCACCTGGTCGACTCTGGAGTTCTCTCGGAGGCGATGGATCTCATTGTCCGGGGCCATGCCGCATTTGTCATGAAGCGGTTCACCCTCGGTGCCACCAATCTCCAGCCAAGTCAGGCGGTTATCGAGGTTCTGGCACCTAATCAGCAGGCTTTGGATGCGGTTTTGGACCGCCTCGTCAGGCTCGGTTTCTACTCGGCGGAGCTTGAATCCCCTATTGTCAGGCAGGCGAGGAAAGACGGGACTGCCCCGGCAGATTTCTATTCCACGACCAACCATTCTACTGAAGTCTATTTCCGCGGACAATGGCAGCAAGTGCGCAACCAGCGAATGGACAGCGTGATTGTTGTTTCGAAGGATGAGCGCAATCCGGCTTGCCGGAAGCTCCGAGACGTGAAACGTGGCGACCGGGTCATTTGCGGGCACAAGGGGATCAGAATTCTGCCCGAGTTCAAGGAACGTGACCGCTCCGACTTCGCTTTCATGACCAACGATGTGTCTTCCGAGAAGAAAGTTGAATGGGTTGCAGGCCGCGTGGCGCAGTGGATACGGTCCCGGAAGGGGAGACTGGTGGTGGTCGCCGGGCCGGTCGTGGTCCACACCGGCGGTGGGGAACCGCTGGCCGAGATGATCAAACGGGGACGGGTCGATGCACTCCTGGCCGGGAATGCACTGGCCGTCCACGACGTGGAACGTGCCCTGTACGGCACCTCGCTCGGGGTGGATACGAAGACCGGATTGCCGGTTGACAACGGCCACCAGCATCACATGCGGGCGATCAACGCCATCCGGCTGGCAGGAGGATTGAAGAAGGCAGTTTCCAGTGGGCTTCTCCGGGAGGGGATCATGCACTCTCTGATTTCCAAGAAGGTGCCGTTTGTGCTTGCAGGCTCGATCCGAGATGATGGCCCCTTGCCCGAAGTGATCACTGACACCAATCAGGCTCAGGACGCCTACGCCAGCCAGCTTCAGGGCGCCGAGATCGTCCTGATGCTCTCGTCAATGCTCCACTCGATCGCGGTCGGGAACATGCTGCCGTCCTGGGTCCGGACGGTCTGTGTGGACATCAACGCCCAAGTCGTCACGAAACTCGCCGACCGGGGTTCGCACCAAGCCATCGGCTGTGTAACGGATGTCGGCCTCTTCCTCAACCTGTTGCGCGACCGTCTGCGGTCGCCGCGCTGAGGCCATAATCATATCATGTTCAATGAGTTGCGTGGCTGCGCCCGTAGGGAGATCCGCGTTTATGAATTTCATTATCATAATATGACGATAGGGCGCTATCTCAGGGACGAT
>JAGVEK010000535.1 GCA_020058315.1 Candidatus Zixiibacteriota bacterium | reverse complement strand
TTGTACGACTTCATCGACAACAACCCCATCTGCGAGTTTCATCCGATCGACTACGTGAATGACCCATTTGTGATCGCCAAGAACGACAAGATGGTGGCCATCAACTCGGCGCTTCAGGTCGATCTGACCGGTCAGGTCTGCGCGGATTCGATCGGGTACTCGATTTACTCCGGCTTTGGCGGGCAGGTGGATTTCATCCGCGGAGCGGCCCGCTCTCGCGGAGGCCGCCCGATCATCGCTCTGCCCTCAACGGCCAAGAACGACACCGTAAGCCGCATCGTCCTGCACTTGGACGAGGGGGCTGGTGTCGTTACCAGCCGCGGTGACGTCCATTATGTCGTCACCGAGTTCGGCGTGGCCTACCTTCACGGCCGTTCGATCCGCGAACGGGCCAAGGCACTGATCGACATTGCCCATCCGAAGTTCCGAGACGAGCTGACTTCACAGGCGAAAAAAGTCAAGTTCCTGTAAGAGCCGCGCCAGCCAGCCGGGGTCACCCGCCTGACCGGGCGGCAGCGTCCGTCACACCGGTCGAATTGCGCTTCGCCTTGGTTACCCGGCCAGCGCCGGGGCATGAGCCGTCTTCTCGACGGGCCCGCAAGTCTATGGCCCGCTTGGGATAATCACATTCGTGGCCACCTCGTGAGAAGAAGCCGATAGACTGGAAAAGGTGACACTACGGGCTCGAATGATGGGACACATCACAACGCCGGGGTGAGAACACGTATGAAACTGACCGAGACTTCTCGAATGGTGCTGGTACGGGCGGAAGTTTTCATGGGTCTCTCCACCGATCATCTCGCCGTAATCCGGATGTATCTTGAAGAACAGCATTTCGCAGGAGGTCAGACCTTATTTCGCGAGGGCGATGAAGCCGACAAGCTCTATGTAGTTCGTCGTGGGCTGGTCAGGCTCCAGCATGTGCGGGATGGAATATTGTATGAAGCCGGCCAGCGCGGCCCCGGCGAAGGAATTGGCGAAACTGCCCTGATCGACTCATCACCGCGGAGTGCGACCGCGGCGTGCGTGAGTGACTGCGATTTCTTCGCCCTCCCCCGAGAAGCTTTCTACGAGATCCTTGCGAAATATCCGGCAATCGCGACGCAGATTCTTCGAGTACTCACTGCGAGGATTCGCGACATCGATGCCACGCGTGTTCAAGAACTCGAAGAAAAGAACCGCGCTCTGGAGCAGGCACGGGATCGTCTCACACAGCTGCTCGCTCATCTGGAGGCGACCAACGACCGTCTCGAAGCAGCGCTCTCCTCTCGGGACTGCTTTCTCTCGGTATCCCCCTTCCCGGTTATCCTGACTGACGCCGATAACACCGTTCGCTTGATCAACCCCGCGGCGTTGCGCTTGTTCGGAGAATCGAAATGGCGCCCTCTGTGGGAGTGGATCAGACCGGTCATGGCGGAGACGGCCACGAGGATTGAAGGGACTCTTCGTCAGGGTACAACCTGGACCGGCGAAGTGGAAGTGTGCAATCCAACCGGCCACGTCCTGCTGTGCAGGCTGATTGCTGTGCCGATCCCCAACACTGGCGACGGTGCGTCAGGCCGGCTGTGGATCCTGGAAGACCGCACGGGAATCCGGGCGCTGGAAGAGCAGATGATCCAGAGTGAACGGCTCGCGACCAAGGGGGAGATGGCCGCCGAGATAGCACATGAACTCAACAATTTTCTGGCTGTCCTCTCGGGGAACACCGAGTTGCTCGAAATGCATCTCGTGTCGCAGAATGCCGAGAGGGCTGGGTGCTCCCTGTCGAACATACGGCAATCGCTGGACCGCGTCCGTGTTTTCACGGATAACATGCTGAATTCCCACCACCCCAGTGGACGGAAAATCCGGACGGAGATTAACGCGTTCCTGGAAAACCAGGTGGCGTTTCTGAGGCCACAGAGAAAATTCAAGAAGGTTGTCTTCACGACTGCGTGGGGAGCTGATGTGCCATCCGTGGTTTGCGATCCCTCTGCCATGCAGCAGGTTTTCTACAACCTCCTGCTCAATGCAGCGGAAGCGCTTGCCGAGACCGCGGACTCGCACAGCACGATCTGGATTGAGACCTCTTACTTGCAAGAGGACGGTGTGGTCCGGCTTCGTGTCGCGGACGATGGCTTGGGAATCCCACCGGAGCTGGAGGGTTCCCTGTTCAAGAAGCGTGTTTCGTCCAAGCCTGCCGGACATGGGTTCGGCCTGCTCACTATCCAGCGCATCGTGAAGGACCACGGAGGGAACGTCACCGCTGGCCCGCGCGACGGGGGCGGGGCGGAATTCACAATCGAACTGCCTGCAGAACCAGAATGGCCTATCGCCGTGAGCGGTCTTGCGGACAGCGGCAATACCCTGAATTCCTAAGAAAAGCGCCCCGTCCTCTCAACGAGGACGGGGCGCATACGGTCTCAGGCTGGCTCGCTCAGGGCCTCGGGCCCGGGGCGCGCCGGAAGTTCTTGTCGTGAAATTTGATGATCTCTCTCAATCGTTCCTGGATGAACTGCGAATGTCCCGCCGGGACACCGCCGAAACCGGAGTACTCTTTGAACTCATGGGGCACACTGCCCATTGCCGCGTCGAAGTCCCGGTTCTGTGAGACATAACCCAGCTCACGCTCGTCGTCATCTACACCGCAATCGAAGTAAACTGCCGTGCTGTCAAAGACACGGGGATCGCGAGTGAATGAGCTCTTGATGTCCTGTGACAGCCATCGAGCCCACACCGAATCAGCTCGCGTCTTGTTCCAATCAAACGGCAGGTCGACGCCAACCGGGGCAGGATTAGCGAACGTTGTGTCCTCGATGCAGAACCGTTTCTTCCCCAGCGTCATGAACAGGAGCGTCGTTGGGCCGGCAACGTCGGCGGTAAACAGCGAGCAGGGTTTGCAATAACGGTACTCAGACGGGTCGTAGCACGGGAGGGGGGCAAGCTTGCAGTATATGCAACTATCCGTGGATGCGGCCGAAACGAGCACTTCCAATGGGTGGGGAGAAAACGCGACCGCCATCGCCACCAATTGATTGGTAAAACGTCTGCCGAGCGAGGGAGAAATCGCACTGAAATCGGAACTGTCGCCGACCACGACATCGTTTTCGGCAAAGACCGCATCCGCCCATTTCAGCACGCCGGAGCGCCCATCCGAGCCACCAAGAGAAAGGGGTCCGGACATGGACGAAACCGATCCGAAGAGGTCTGGATGGTCGATCGCGAATCGCATGGCTCCATACCCTCCCATGCCATGTCCCGAAATCCCGCGAGATGCCCGTCCACCCTGGCTAAAGACGCGGAACGTCCGCTCCACATGCGTGATCACATCGTTGACCAGTTGTGCGTACTGCCCCGACGCGGGCGAGTTGCGGTAGTAGGAGCCCCCGAAGATGTTGCTCGCATCAACTGTGACCACCATCATCCGGCCGATCTCGCCTTTGCGGTAGAGATCCTCCAAGACATTCTGAATGTTGTACCGCTCGAAGTACTTCCCGTCGCCACCGTAATCGTGGAGAAGATAGAGGACGGGAAAAGGCTGTTGCGGCACGTCGAGAGATGTGTCGGACGCGTAGGCGACGGAAAGGACGCGGCCACTCGGATCGTTCCACGGATTGTTGGCGAGCACCGGGAAAGTCAGCGTCTGCGTGCTGGCCACTCCGGTTGCGCGTACCACTGGGTCCACCGGATTGTCCCCCTGGGTGCAGCCGATCACAATTGCGAGCGAGCCGATGGCCAGGCAAAGCAGCCCACCAGCGAGTCTTCGTGAGATTGACATCATTCCCTCATCCTCTTAGAACCAGTATGACATTGATAAGAGTGTTTCAGACCTCAAGGCACTGTACTCTCCGGGATATACGGTCTGACCAACTCCTGTGCCCGTGCTGCCAACATTGCGCTTGGAATAGAAACCGAGTTCCTGTGCCGCCGACAGTTCAAGATGTCCGCTGACCGTGTATGACCCGCCAAGAGTCAGGCCAATCATGCTGCCGACATCCGGGAAAGATGGACCGAAGGTGGAATCAGGCGCCGCGCTTCCATCATAGTACAAGCCGCAACGAAGCATCAGATTCTCTTTCGCCGCGTACTCAGCACCCCCGGAGATTCGAATCTGATCCTTCCAGCCGAATGGAATCTGCACACTCTCGAGCATCCCTACTCGTGTGTTCAATCCGCCGTTCTCCAGAGCGATGTCCCAACGGTCCACCGCTGACCAGAACGTGGCCGCCACGTCAAAAGCCAGTGTCAGCCGATCACTGGCCGTCCAGGCCACACCCGCCCCGAACTGAGCCGGCAGGTGAAGGTCCAGATTGAAGGGGCACCGATCCCCCGACTGCTTCGAAAACCCCTCGCGGTAGTTGCCGGAGAAGAAGTTGTCGGATGTGAGCGTGTCGCTCCCCACGACGACTGCTCGCGGCGGATTGGCCAGGGCCGTGTTCTTTGGCCAGGCCATAGCCAAATTGGATGTCCCCTTCAGCGGGATCGTGATCGGGGTCTGACCGCTGACACCCAGGGACAGATTTTCAGATATCCGCCACAGGATGCCGGCATTGCCACCGACGGCGAAACCCTTACCATTCAATTCGAAATCTCCAAGGAAATGATCGTATGGATAATAATCATAAGACGCCCCGAGGGGATTCTTGATGAACAACACCCGCCGGTAGTCCAGATCCCCAACGGTCAAGGACAGGCCCGCCCCGACTGAGAGGTTTTCGTTGATCTTCCGGGCAACCACAGGATGAAGGTCGAGGACATCGAGATCCGTCCGAAAATTCTTCTTCGCAAACTCGTAATCATTGTTGTATCCGAGAGGTGCTCTAAACAAGTCCCAAGAGTAATTGACGTCGTGAGGCCAGAAGATCGCGGCACCCCAAACCCAGCCTTTGGCCTCGGACGGAACGGCGATGCCGGCGAAACTTGGTATCGGAAAGATCTCTTCGAGCGGGTAACGCTTCTGACCGTCCTTGAATCCCATATCATAGCCATTGGCCATCAGGTTCGGGGTATAGGAAAGCCCCGGTGTGTAGGTCCCCAGCGAAATGTTGAGTTCGCTCGATTTCATGAACGCGAGGCCGGCGGGATTGTAGCTCGCGGCGCTCCAGTCATTAGCGAGACCTCGAAAGGCCCCCCCCATCGATCGCGCCCTGACACCAACTCCCGGAATCGCGAAGCCGGCGGCCTGAGAACTCGAAATCGTGAGGATGACCGCGCCCAGCATCATCACGAACACCCTGCCCCACATGGACTTCATCTGTCTGGTCCGTTCCAAAGGCAATCCCCCTATCTTCTTGGCTCCATGTGTCAGTTCCTTCAAAATCGAGGGTCCGTCCCGGCTCCCGAAAAAACGGCTCGTAATGAAACACCCATCAAGCCACGGGTCAATCGCTTTTTCCCGCCAAAGGTCTCTCTTGCGCCCGTAGTTGACAGAAGACCCCGGTCCTGATCTGACTCCCGTCTCGACCCGTTCCGGTCCCAAGGGTGGCCAATCTGGATATTCTTGAGTCGGCTGTGATAGAAGCCGGGTTGTGTCTTGATCATCGGGATATCCTCATGTGAGTTCTTGTGTGTGACCGCCGAACTTTACCCATGACCGGCACACTTATTCCCTGCGAGACGCGGCACACTGACAATTTCGTCCGAGTGATTGCGGAACGACCGCTGGTTTGGTAGATTGACAGGTTTGCGCTTCTCCGGGCAGAGCGTAGACGATGGAGATGGGGAGCCGATGAGCGGATTCATAGAAATCAAGGGTGCCAGGGAGCACAACCTCCAGTCGATCGATCTCAAGATCCCCCGCGACAAGCTGGTGGTAATCACGGGGTTATCCGGCTCCGGGAAGTCATCTTTGGCGTTTGACACAATCTACGCGGAGGGACAGCGACGCTATGTTGAGTCACTGTCGGCCTACGCCCGCCAGTTCTTGGGCCTGATGGAAAAACCGGACGTCGACTTTATCGATGGCCTGTCGCCAGCCATCTCTATTGAACAGCGCACATCTGCGAAGAATCCGCGCTCCACGGTCGGAACAGTGACAGAAATCTACGATTACTTGCGCCTTCTTTTCGCGCGCATCGGGGTCCCGCATTGTTTCCGCTGCAACCGGCCGATCAGGCGGCAGACGGTCTCGCAGATGGTAGACCACCTGATGCAGCTTCCGCCGCGCACCCGTTTCGCCATCCTCGCCCCGCTCGTCGAGGGACGCAAGGGCGAACACCGCGAGGTGTTCGAACAGATCAAGAAGAAGGGGCTGGTGCGGGTACGGGTGGATGGCAAGATCGTCGATTTAGAGGAAGTTCCATCGCTGAACAAGAAGACCAAACACACGATCGAGGCCGTTGTCGACCGTCTGGTCTCCGGTCCGTCCGTCAAGTCGCGCCTGGCAGACTCTCTGGAGACAGCATTACGACTGGCCGGCGGCTCCGCGCGCGTGGCAATCGACGGCGGCGAGCAGCATGTCTTTTCCGAGACATCCGCTTGTCCCGAATGCGGACTTTCGTTCGAAGAACCGGCTCCCCGGCTGTTCTCGTTCAATTCGCCGTTCGGCGCTTGTCCCACATGCAGCGGGCTGGGGAACAAGATGGAGATCGACGCCGGGCTGATCGTGCCGAATCCGACGCTATCCATTTTCGAAGGCGCGATCGAACCCTGGGGAGAAGACCCGGCCAACTGGTACCGTTTTCTCTTGCGCGGCGTCGCTTCGCACTTCGACTTCAACTTCCGGACCCGCTTCTGCGATTTGTCCAAAGAGGCGCAGAAGGTCATCCTGTACGGATCCGGCCACAAGGAATTCACATTTCGCTATGAAAACCGGGATGGGAGAGGCAAGGGGGAATTCACCGGCAAGTTTGAAGGTGTCATCCCCAACCTGGAGCGCCGCTATCGGCAGACTGAATCCAACGGGGTCCGGCAGTGGATCGAACAGTACATGCGCTTCATTCCCTGCCCTGCTTGCGAAGGTGCCCGGCTCAAACCAGAGGCTCTGGCTGTCAGAGTTGGCGATCGGTCCATCAACGACGTCGTCCAATTGCCCATCAAGAGTGCCGCCAAGTTCTTTCTAGATATGAAATTAGGGCCGCGCGACAAGCACATCGCCCGCCAGATTCTCAAGGAGATCAACCAGAGACTTAGCTTCCTCGTCGATGTTGGGCTCGATTATCTAACATTGAACAGATCCGCGCAGACCCTGTCTGGCGGGGAAGCGCAACGAATCCGCCTTGCCACACAGATCGGCTCCCGACTCGTCGGCGTTCTCTACATCTTAGATGAACCTTCGATCGGACTCCATCAACGCGATAATCGCCGCCTGTTGAACACCCTGCTGGGGCTCCGCGATCTGGGCAACACGGTGCTCGTGGTGGAGCATGATCGGGAGACAATTGAATCTGCGGACTACGTCATCGATCTCGGTCCCGGCGCCGGCAAGCAGGGGGGGATCGTGGTCGCGAGCGGACCTCCTTCCGCGATCCGGCGCGCTGCCGCTTCGCTCACGGGCCAGTACCTCGCTGGCACGAGGAAAATCCCCGTGCCCCTGGAGAGACGCCGAGGCAACGGACAGAAAATCAAACTCGCCGGAGCCAAAGGCAACAATCTCAAAGAAGTCGGCGTCGAATTCCCTCTCGGATTACTGACCTGCGTCACTGGCGTCTCCGGATCGGGCAAGTCCACTCTGGTCAACGAGACACTCTATCGGATCCTGGCCGAACGCTTTTATGGCGCCAAAACAGTCCCACTCCTGTACCGTGGCATCACCGGGCTGGAGGCCATCGACAAGGTGGTCGATATCGACCAGTCGCCGATCGGCCGCACGCCACGCTCCAATCCTGCGACTTACACCGGCGTATTTACTTTCATCCGAGACCTCTTCGCGCAGCTCCCAGAAGCGAAGATTCGTGGCTACGCACCGGGCCGGTTCTCCTTTAATGTAAAGGGAGGACGCTGCGAAGCGTGCGAGGGCGACGGGATCATCAAGATCGAGATGCATTTCCTGCCTGACGTGTATGTGCCCTGCGAAGTTTGCAAGGGAAAGCGCTACAACCGCGAGACTCTCGAAGTCACATTCAAGAGCAAGAGTATTGCGGATGTACTCGACATGACGGTGGAGGAGGCACTCGACTTCTTCACTCATTTCCCCAGGATACACAAGAAACTTCTGACACTTTCTGAAGTCGGGCTGGGATACATCCATCTCGGCCAGCAGGCAACCACACTCTCTGGTGGTGAAGCTCAGCGCGTCAAGCTCTCGACCGAATTGTCAAAGATCGCCACCGGCCGGACGTTTTATATCCTCGATGAACCGACGACCGGCCTGCATTTCGAAGACATCAAGATGTTGCTGGGAGTACTCAACGAACTTGTCGAGCGGGGCAACACGGTCGTGGTAATCGAACACAATCTCGATGTGATCAAGACCGCCGACTGGATTATTGATCTGGGTCCAGAGGGCGGCGAAGAAGGCGGCGAAGTTGTTGCGGTCGGGACTCCCGAGGACGTCGCCAAAAACCCGCGCTCGTATACCGGACAGTTCCTGCGCGAGGAGTTGATCTCATCGGGTCGCAATCGGCGCAAACAACCAGCGCGCGACCGCAAATCCGCGCCGCAGGTCTCCCAGACCGGGAATTGACACATTGGCAGTGTCACGAAGATCGAATTCCTTTGCCGCGACCTTGATGGCCCATTATTGTTGCCCACACAACAACCACGGAGGCTGTGATGGGGAAGAACGTTACACAGAAAATCATTGAGGCGCATCTTGTCGAGGGGAAACCCGAAGCAGGACAGCCGATTGCGATTCGGATTGACCAGACACTGACGCAAGATGCGACCGGCACGATGGCCTACCTTCAATTCGAGGCGCTCGGTATCGACCGGGTCAAAACCGAACGCTCCGTGTCCTACGTTGACCACAACATGCTGCAGGCGGGCTTCGAGAATGCGGATGACCACCGCTATCTCCAGTCGGTCGCGGCGAGGTTCGGCATCGATTTCTCGCGCCCCGGAAACGGAATCTGTCATCAAGTACACCTTGAGAGATTCGGTGCTCCAGGCAAGACTCTGTTGGGATCTGATTCACACACGCCTACCAACGGCGGGTTGGGAATGTTGGCGATCGGCGCCGGCGGTCTTGATGTTGCCGTGGCAATGGGTGGCGGGGCATTTCACCTTGCCATGCCCAAGGTCGTGTGTATCCACCTCAGGGGGAAGCTACGTCCCTGGGTCGCGGCCAAGGATGTGATCCTGGAAATCCTCCGGCAGTTGACGGTCAAGGGCGGCGTTGGGAAGGTTTTCGAGTACTCCGGCGAGGGCGTTGCGACACTCACTGTGCCGGAACGGGCGACGATCACCAACATGGGCGCTGAACTCGGAGCGACGACATCGGTATTCCCATCCGACGAGAACACACGCAAGTATCTCGCATTCCAGAAACGCGAGTCTGACTGGAAGCCCTTGATGGCTGATCCCGACGCAAAGTACGATGCTGAGATCACCATCGATCTTTCCACACTCGAGCCGATGATCGCGCAGCCCCACTCGCCGGACAAGGTGGTACCTGTGCGTGAAGTGGCTGGTCTTAAGGTGGATCAGGTCTGCGTGGGGTCATGCACCAATTCCTCGTTGTACGATCTGATGGTGACCGCAGCGATTCTCAAGGGGAAGACAATTCACCCCAATCTCAGTTTGACCATCACACCCGGCTCCAAGCAGGTGTTTACGGCAATCTCCCAAGTGGGCGCTCTCACCGACATGATCGCCGCCGGCGCGCGCATCATCGAATCAGCCTGCGGCCCCTGCATTGGCATGGGTCAGGCGCCATCGTCGGGCGCCGTATCAATCCGCAGCTTCAACCGGAACTTTGAGGGGCGTTCCGGCACGAAGGATGCGAATGTTTATCTGGCCTCCCCGCAGGTGTGTGCGGCCTGTGCCCTGACCGGTGTGATCACCGATCCTCGCGATCTGGGGGCCGAACCGAAGATCACTCTGCCGGAATCAATCCCGGTTGATGACGCGATGATCATCAAAGCGCCGGCCGATGGTCGGTCCACGGTCATCCTCCGCGGTCCGAACATCAAACCCCTGCCCATTCAGAAACCGCTGCCAGCAGACATTTCAGGTGAGATTCTTCTGAAAGTTGGAGACAACATCACGACCGACCACATCATGCCGGCCGGTGCGAAGGTCCTGCCCTTGCGATCCAACATCC
>JAGVEK010000528.1 GCA_020058315.1 Candidatus Zixiibacteriota bacterium | reverse complement strand
TTTGCCTCAACCACGGTCACCCCGATTGCTTCACCGCTTTCGGTGAAGATTCGGGTCATTCCCAGCTTTATGCCGTACAGTTGTCTCATGTCTCGGTAAGTCCGTGTCAAACCTTGATTTCAACATCAACCCCGGCTGGCAATTCCAGCTTCATCAGGGCATCAACCGTCTGTGGCGATGACTCGAGGATGTCGATCAATCGCTTGTGGATGCGTGTCTCAAACTGCTCGCGTGACTTCTTGTCAACATGAGGGGACCGCAAGACAGTGTAGATCGTGCGCGTTGTCGGCAAAGGAATGGGTCCGACGATCCGGGCGCCGGTTCTCATGGCCGTCCGGGCAATCTCCTGCGTGGATTTGTCCAAGGCACGGTGATCGTAAGCTTTCAGGCGAATCCGTATTTTCTGGCCAATCTCCAACTCTCACTCCCATCCACTGCGCTCATGAAGTGATTTCCGTCCTCAGATGGGCGAAAACCGACAAGAGTCCCCAATATATTCCCAAACCCATCGGCCACAAGAGATTTTTTCATGTTTCGAAACTTTTCCGAGGCCCTGGGTCTTGCACGTGGGCCGACCGCCTGATCTGACTTTGGGCGGCCCAGACGAGATCATCCCTGTCTCCGGATTCTCGTCGTCCCACCCATCAGCAGCCCCTCAGCCAGCTTCTCAGGCAGGGCACTGTAGTGCGCAAACTGCATGGTGTAGGTGGCCCGGCCTTGAGAGAGCGACCGCAGCCGTGTCGCATAACCGAACATTTCAGACAGAGGAACGGTGGCATTGACCAGCCTGGCCGCGGAACGCTGCCCGATTCCGTGAATTCGCGCCCGACGGGAGTTCAGATCGCCGATCACATCGCCCAGATACTCCTCCGGCAGCACCACTTCGACGTCCATGTGGGGCTCCAAGAGCACCGGCGCGGCTTTCTTGGCCGCCTCCTGCAGTGCCATCGAACCCGCGATCTGGAAGGCCATGTCTGACGAATCGACCTCGTGGTAGGAACCGTCGACCAGCCTCATCTTGATGTCAACCAGCGGGTAGCCTGCCAGGACACCATTTGCCATGGCATTGCGAGCGCCCTTTTCCACTGACGGGATGTACTCACGGGGGATGTTTCCACCGGAGACTTTATCTTCAAACACGAATCCCTGCCCAGGCTCAGCGGGTTCAAGCTCCACTTCGATGTGGGCGAACTGTCCACGGCCCCCGGTTTGACGGATGAATCTGACAACGGTGGAGGAGGACTTGCTGATCGTTTCTTTGTAGGCAACTTGCGGCCGGCCGACATTGGCCGACACACCGAACTCGCGCATCATCCGATCGGTCAGTATTTCGAGGTGAAGCTCTCCCATGCCTGAGATGATGGTCTGCCCCGTCTCTTCGTCAGTGCGGATGTGGAAAGTGGGATCCTCTTCGGCGAGCTTCGAGAGGGCCGAAGTCAGGCGATCCTGGTCTACTTTGGATTTCGGTTCGATGGCCACCGAGATCACCGGCTGCGGGAAGACCATGACTTCCAGTTGAACCGGATGCTTCGGATCGCAAATCGTGTGGCCTGTGCTGGTGTCGCGCAATCCCACGGCGGCGAGAATCTCTCCGGCCGAGGCAGCCGACACTTCTTCCCGCTTGTTGGCGTGCATCTCAAGGATGCGTCCGAGCCGTTCCTTCTTGCCGGTCGTCGTATTGAGCACAGTCTGACCAACTTCGATTTTCCCCGAGTACACCCGGAAGTAGGTGAGCCGTCCCACGTGCGCATCAGTCATGACCTTGAACGCCAGCGCGGCAAATGGAGCCGAGGCATCAGCGTGGCGCTCGACCGGCTTCATCGTGTCAGGATCGTGAGCCTGAATCGGCGGCATGTCCACCGGCGAAGGGAGAAAATCGATCACGGCATCGAGGAGCTTCTGCACGCCCTTGTTTTTGAATGACGACCCACAGAGGACGGGCATGACCTTTGTGTCGATGGTCGCGCGCCGCAACGCCCGTTTGATCTCCTCCGGCTCGATCGGCTGCTCGTGGATGAACTTGTCGAGGAGGTGATCGTCATAGTCGGAGAGCGCCTCGAGCATGTGCTCACGATGGATTTTCGCCTCGGCCAGGAGACCCTTGGGAATCTCCAGGTCGTCGTATGTGGCGCCTTGGGTCTCGTCGTGGTGGACCCTGAAGGTCATAGTGATGAGATCAATGACACCGGTGAAAAGTTCGCCGCCGCCCGATGGGAGTTGAATCGGCACCGCATTCGCACCGAGACGGTCGCGCATCATCTGGACAGCGCCGAGAAAATCGGCACCAACGCGGTCCATCTTGTTCACATAGGCGATGCGCGGGACATGGTACTTGTCGGCCTGGCGCCAGACCGTCTCGGATTGCGGCTCCACACCCCCGACCGAGCAGAACAAGGCCACCATACCATCGAGCACGCGGAGGGAGCGCTCCACCTCCATGGTGAAGTCGACATGCCCGGGCGTGTCGATGATGTTGATGCGGAACCCCTGCCATGCAGCGGTTGTGGCTGCGGAGGTAATCGTGATCCCCCGCTCCCTCTCCTGCTCCATCCAATCCATGATAGAGGCGCCGTCATGAACCTCACCCATACGGTGGGTCTTCCCGGTGTAGAACAGGATCCGTTCTGTTGTTGTGGTCTTGCCGGCGTCAATGTGCGCGGCAATTCCAATATTACGAATCCGTTTTATGTCAATGCCATTGGCCACAAAAAGAAATCCCCGCTGGGCTTGTTGCGCACCCATACGGGGAACAAATCCCGCCCCCTCTCGGGCGGGACATGTCCCCTGTTCTAAGGCGCACGATAATTTCTATTCTGCATGCGTTCCGAGCTGAAACAGCAGCGTTCCGCGATCCAATTCACGAACGTCCTGAAATCGAGAACGAACGACCTGCCTCCAGACTTCCCATCCCTGGACCGGTTTTGGCTCCGCACAACTTCAGAAAGTGGAACCACGCCAACCGATCCACCCTGATCCGCATCACCACCGGAAGTGGGCGAAGGCCTTGTTTGCCTCGGCCATCCGGTGCGTATCCTCCCGTTTCTTGATCGTCGAACCTTCCTTCTTGGACGCGGCAATCAACTCAGCCGCCAGCTTTTCGGACATCGAATGCTCCTTGCGGTCGCGCGCATAACCGATGATCCACCGAATGGCCAGTGCTGTGCGCCGGTCCGGACGGACCTCGACTGGAACCTGATAGGTCGCGCCGCCTACGCGGCGGGATTTGACTTCGAGGAGCGGCCGGACATTGTCCATCGCCTTTTTGAACACTTCCACACCCGGTTGATGGGTTTCCTTCTCAATCAATTCAAAGGTGTCGTAGAGGATTGTCTCAGCGAGGGATTTTTTGCCGCGCTGCATCAGCCCATTGATGAATTGTGTAACGACCACTTCCCGAAACTTGGGATCGGGAAGGACGTGACGTTTGGCCGCCGATTTCCGTCTGGGCATGCGCTCTCCTTATTCCCTTCACTGCCGACCGGCGGCGATTCGCCGCCACGGTCCGGTGGTTACTTCTTCGGACGCTTGGTCCCGTACTTGGACCTGCTCCTTTTGCGGTCATTAACTCCAGCGGTATCCAGTGTGCCACGAATGATGTGGTACCGCACGCCGGGGAGATCCTTGACACGACCGCCTCGTATCAGGACGATCGAGTGTTCCTGCAGATTATGGCCTTCGCCAGGAATGTACGCCGTCACGTCGATGCGGTTTGTCAGCCGGACACGCGCGACTTTTCGCAGCGCCGAGTTCGGTTTCTTTGGCGTCGACGTATACACACGGGTGCAAACACCACGCTTCTGGGGTGAACCTTTGAGCGCCGGTGTCCCGGACTTGGTTGTCAAACGACGGCGGCCTTTGCGTATCAACTGGTTGATCGTCGGCAATGTATCCTCGCTTTAGTCTCGCTCCGGGTGCCCCAATCGGGCACAAGATTAAGAGTATACTTGTGGCGCGGTCGAAAATCAAGCTCCATCACGCCTCTGGCGTGGTGAATCACATATTCTCCTGGAATATCCCGATTTCCGACTCTTCGCTCCCGACTTCCTCGGCGGGCATCTCCTCAGGCGGGATTTCAATGGCCCGATAGACCTCCAGCCCGGTTCCGGCTGGGATTAAGTGCCCGATAATCACGTTTTCTTTCAAACCCCTGAGGTAGTCCGTTTTGCCCGATACCGCCGCATCGGTCAGCACCTTCGTGGTTTCCTGGAATGATGCGGCCGAAATGAAGGATTCGGTCGATAGCGAAGCCTTGGTAATTCCCAAAAGAAGCGGTTGGAACGTCGCCGGAGCGCCGCCCTCCATCAGAACCGACTCATTCTCGTCGCGGAAGATGTGCCGGTCCACGACCTCGCCTTCAAGGAAGTTCGTATCTCCCGCCGAATCGACCCGGATCTTCTGGAGCATCTGGCGCACGATGGTCTCGATGTGCTTGTCATTGATCTTGACGCCCTGGAGCCGGTAGACCTCCTGAATCTCGTTGACCAGGTACTCCTGCACGGCATTGGCGCCCTTAATCCGGAGGATGTCGTGGGCATCAACCGCTCCCTCGCAAAGGCGATCTCCCGCCTTGACGCGATCCCCGTTGTGGACCTGCATGTGCTTTCCGTGGGGGATCAGATATTCTTTGACTTCCTCATTCTCGCCGTGAGCGAGCACCTGCTGCTGGCCGCGAACGATCTTCCCGAATTCGACGATACCGTCGATTTCGGTAACGACCGACGGATCTCTCGGTTTCCGTGCTTCAAAGAGCTCGGCAACCCGCGGCAGACCGCCGGTGATGTCGCGCGTTTTGGATATTTCCCTTGGGATCTTCACGATCGTCGTCGCGGCACCGACGCTGTCGCCGTCGTGCACCGCGAGGTGGGCGCCGGTCGGGATCGAATAGGTCGCGATCATCTTGGCACGGTTATGCGAATCGAAAATCTGGATGTGCGGCAAAGGAGTCTTCTCGCGTTTCTCACGCGGTTCGACCACGACACGCTGGCGAAGGCCGGTTGTCTCGTCAAGTTCCTCGCGCAGTGTGAGGCCATCGATGATATCCTCGAAATGAACAACGCCCGCCTTCTCGGTGAGAATGGTTGACGTGTACGGATCCCATTCGAACAATACATTCTCCCTGCCCACCTGCTCGCCTTCCGGCACCAGGAGCTCTGCGGCGTAGGGAACGTTGTAGCGCGCGCGCACACGCTTCTGGTCGTCGACGACCTGGATTTCGCCGTCACGGTTCATGACCACCGGCCGTCCGGACGGCCCCTGGATGGCTCGCACGCCTTTGAAAACCACGGTTCCCGGGGTCTTGGCGACAACCTGGGACTGCTCCGCGATGCGCGCCGCGGTGCCTCCGATGTGGAATGTCCGGAGAGTGAGCTGAGTGCCCGGTTCACCGATGGACTGTGCGGCAATAACGCCCACGGCTTCGCCGAGATCGACCAGTGCCCCGGTGGCCAGGTTGCGTCCGTAGCACTTCGCACAGACGCCCTTGCGGGATTCGCAGGTCAGCACTGAGCGGATTCTCACTGTCTCGATGCCGACGTCTTCGATCGCGGCCGCCTGCGCCTCGCCGATCTGTTCGCCGCCTTTGGCAAATACATCGCCGCTGATTGGATCGATCACATCCTCAAGAGAGACGCGGCCAAGGATACGATCCTGC
>JAGVEK010000195.1 GCA_020058315.1 Candidatus Zixiibacteriota bacterium | reverse complement strand
TTTCATACAGGCCATAGAGAGGAACGGCTAACATCAACTGGGAGAACATGTCCGGGGAGGGTGTGACGATGGCGGCCACAAACAGGATGATGACCATGGCGATGCGTCGCCCTCTGCTGAGCATGCGGCTATTGATGATCCCGACACGCCCCAGGAAATACGATATGATCGGCAGTTCGAATACGGCACCAAAGGAAATCGTCATCCAGCCCACGAAACTGATGTACTTGCTCACCTGGATCATGGGCTGGAGTTTGTCGGTGGCGTACCCCATCAGGAACTTAATACCTACGGGCAAAACCAGAAAGAAGCAGAAGGCAGCGCCGCCAACAAAGAACAGCGTGGCGAAAACAACCACGGGGATCACCATTTTCATTTCTGAGGCGTACAGACCCGGAACCACGAATTTCCAGGCGTGGTAGAAGAGAACCGGCAGAGCCAGGATCAAGCCAGCGAACAGGGAGAGCTTGATTCGGACACTGAAAGCCTCGCCGATTCCGATGAAATAGATCTTGTCGATGGGGCGCGTCAGAACCTCGAGCATCCAGTCGGAGAAGACGTAGGCGGCAATCGACATGACCAGCACGGCGGCGACCGATTTGATCAGGCGCCAGCGGAGCTCCTCCAAGTGCTCCCAGAAACTCATTTCGCGGGGGTCACGGGACATGGCATAGATACGGGAATCGTGATGAGCGCCCGTCCCCGCTCAAGGAGTGCCGCCGAACGGTTGCTGCGATGGACCCAGTGACGAACCGAACTGAACGGAACGGACGCCATGGTGGCGCGGACACTCCTGTCCGCGCTCACTCAACCGGGCGGACAAGAGTGTCCGCCCCACAGTGGATCCTTGTGGCAGAACAGAGGAGACAATCGGATGGATCCGGCTCATTCAAGCATCCGTTTCAGTTCCTCGACGAACTGGGTTTTGTCCTGAAATTTGCGGTAGACCGAGGCGAAACGAACGTACGCGACTTCGTCCACCTCACGGAGAATGTCCATCACCACTTCGCCGATTTGTTTGGACGGGATCTCTCCTTTGGACAGCGAGTAGATACGCTTTTCGACGTCGTCGACTATCGCTTCGATCTTCTTGACGCCGATGGGTCGCTTTTTGCAGGCCAGCCGGATACCCTCGATCAACTTGCCGCGGTCGAACGGCTCCAGGCGCCCGTCGTTCTTCATGATCATCAGTTCGACCTTCTCGACATATTCGTAGGTCGTGAAGCGTTCTTTGCAGCGCAGGCATTCGCGACGCCGCCGGACACCTGTCCCCTCCCGCACCGACCGGGAGTCAACGACACGATCTTCTTCGAATCCGCAGAACGGGCACTTCATCGGCCACCGCCTTGCAGGCGCACCACGATTCGATCTCCCCGGCCACGACCGGCCTGCGCCGCCGCCGAACCCTGCCGGGCGGCGATTTCCACCAGTCCCGCGCCGTTGATCACGGCGCCGAGTTCCCCCCGAATCTCATCGTAGTTGCGCGCGAATGGCGCCGGGTCGGTCGCGATTCGGTGCTTTCCGGGGATCGCTGATCGGGCCGCCGGAAGGATCACTTGAAACGACCGGTCGCCGCACAGATCTGCCACCATAGCGAGCGGGACATTGGTCACGAGATTGCCAAAATGATCCACGATTAGAATCTCTCCTTCGATGGTGCCGTCTCCGATCTGCGGCTGCGGCCAGCGCGATGTCACCGGATCGTCGATGACCGTGCCGAATTCTTCGGGATCGACACCGGCCGCCAGATGCGCCGCAGCCGGAGCAAACAGATCCCGTCCATCGAATGTAACGCCGACCGGGGCGATACGGTAGGCCGGATTTTCTAATATACGCCAGGTGACCTCCGAGGCGTTCCGGGTAGCCCAAGTCAGGACACCATTGTCGGGGCCAACAAAAGTGCCGTGGTCGGTCCTCGCCATCACCGCCCGCCGGTGACCACCCACGCCGGGATCGACAACAACAACATGGATCGAATGCTTGGGGAAGAATGGCGCAGCCTGGAGCAGTGCCCATGCGCCACGGGGGATGTCATGCGGCGGAATTCCGGAATTGACGCTGATCACCTCAACCTCGGGGCAGATCGACTTGATCACGCCAATCATGGCGGCCACGGTGCCGTCGGCCGAGCCGAAGTCGGTGGTCAGGGTAATGATGGGGCGGGAGGGCATGGCGCCGGTCTGGTGTCTCCAATTGGCATTGGCCGATATAATACTTAGATTGGTGTGCGGGCGCGAGAGAAACCGCCGCGGGGGATGCGGAATCTGAATTGCAAGGAGAGTCACTGATGAAATTCTATTCGTTTGAAATCGTGATCGAAAAGGAACCTGACGAGGAAGGGTATACAGCCTACAGCCCGTCGCTGCCGGGGTGCTTTAGCAATGGCCCGACCATCGAGGCCACAAAACGGAGTATTCGGGAAGCGATCGAGCAGCACGTCCAGACCCTGCTCGCCCACGGTCAGCCGGTCCCGCAACATGAGACGCTGGTGCACGTCGAACAGTTGACGGTCGGTGTTCCCGGATGACCCGTCTGCCTCAGATCACAGCACGAGATCTGATTCGCTTCCTGAAGTCGCAAGGCTTCATCGAGGATCGGCAGTCGGGCAGCCACCTGACTCTGTGGCATGATTCTCGCAAGGTCGCTGTCACGGTCCCGGTTCACACAGGCTGCGACATCGGACGCGGGCTGGCTGCGAGAATATTGAAGGACGCCGGGTTTACGGCCGAAGATTACCTTAAACAACGATGAAGAGCCCAGGCAGACCGCTGCCTGAGATTACTCTGTTCAATCCTGTCCCTCGCTCGTCTCCCCCGCTATCCACCGCAAGTAGTCCTCCGACCCTTTCACAATCGGCAGCACGATAACCTCAGGACACTCGTAGGACGAGAGATCGCGGATCGTGCGCTCGACACGGTCAGCCAGGACAGAACGGGTCTTGATGATCAGGAGCGCTTCGGTCGTCTTCTCGACTTTGCCTTTCCATCGGTAGGTCGAGGTAATCGTGTCGACGATGCTGACACAGGCGGCGACGCCATCGCCAACCAGACGCGTGGCGATGGACTCCGCCTCGGTGCGGTCCTTGCAGGTGGAGAGGATGACGGCGTATTCGGGAGTGGACATCGTGAAGACCCTTCGCATCAGGTGGTCTCGATTCTCGCCGTCCTATGGGGCAACGAGAGGGCGCACACCGTGCGCCCCTACAAGTTCAGGTCGTGACCGAGTTGCCTCTCGATGCTCGATGTTTTCGAGTGGATTCGTCCGAGGTCGTTGCCACGGTCGTCGATGAGGATTTTGGACGTCACTCGATGATGTGATTCCTTCATCCGGGCATGGCATTTCTTCAAGAGGTCGAAAACCTGATCAGGCGTCCCCTCGAAGATGGTGCCCATCGAAGTGAGCTGGTATTCCAGACCGCTCGCGGCGATCAATTCGACAATCGGCGCCACCGCCTTGGAGACGGATTCGCGTTCGCCGAGTGGTGCGATGGAGAAGAAGACGAGCATGGGTT
>JAGVEK010000111.1 GCA_020058315.1 Candidatus Zixiibacteriota bacterium | reverse complement strand
GGGACGCCCGTGCCACCGAGATCGCCCCAGGCTCGTACGGGAGCGGAGTCCGGCATCCTGCGGCGACAAATCGGGTAGCCGCCGAGGCTGTGCCAAGCTGTCAACCAAATCATCCAACGGGAAGAGTCATGTGTGTAGCACCCGTGAAACAGGAGCCGGGTCGTAAGACCCGGCTCGACTGCTGACCGCGAAGATCGATGGCATTAGATGGTGACTTCAATGTTCAGTGCATTTCGGCTGAGACCTGAACCCTTAAGGATCCCAGCATTGAGGACAATTAATTGTGCCAATGCAGTGTATCCCTTCCGGTTGACCGTACCATGGCACACCATTGACGATTGCACACACACAGGGGCAAAGACCCGCATTGGCTTCGTGCAGGTTAACGGACAACGAGAATGCGAACACAAACAGGAACAGTGCGAGAAGGACAATGGCGACTCTCCTCCGATTCACATCTTCCTCACCTCCTTTCGGTACCACGATCGTCGCTGGCCAATAACCGTTCGCGGACTCTGACGAATCCCGATAAACCGTATTCACCTGTGTCGTACCATGTGATCATGCCGGCGGAATCCAGGAAGAAGAAACAGGGCTGAGTCATAACCCCGAAATCGCGAGAAAGGGACTCACTGGAGTCTCTGAGAATCGGGATGACAATGTGTCGGCTGAGCATGTAGTTGGCGAGTGCCGCCGGGCTCCCGCTCGTCAGGATCACGGTCGTCGAATCATCCAAGAGATTCCTCGATATGAGAACTCCTACGGAGTCAACAATCTCCATGCAAACGGGGCATTCTGCCGAAAGGTAGACCACCAGCCCGCCATGTCGAAGCACGTTCCGAATCTGACATGACCGCCTCCCATCGGGAAAAGAGAGCACGATGCCAGGAAAGGCTCTCCCCACCGACAACTCTGAGCGGAGATGCTCGTCGAGATACGAGCGGAGTTCCTGGCGCTTTTGGCTTGCAATGGATGCGGCACGGTGCCGACCCAGAGCTGCTCCCAGCCACCAAGCCAGCAGAACAATACCAAGCGCAGAAGAAGCGTAGAGGAACACCACACGCAAGCGCCCTTTGCCGATTATCCCGGCCATTATCGCACCACCTTTCCCAGTCAATTCACGTTTCGCGTTGACAATCTGCCGCCCCCCCCCGTACATTTGTCAAGAACAAAATCGCCGATGGGCGTTATCCGGACCGGGAGAATGGGGAGGGACAATGGTGGTGCCATCTTTGGGGGCGTTCTTAAGGGGCCACACGGAATGGCAGCGGATGGCCGGGATCGTGCTGAGAGCAGGCTCCTGGGCTTCTGATTCCGCTTCCAGTCGGGGCCACACGATCTCCCGGATTCTGGTTGCGGTGATTCTGGGTTTGAGTTGGACCAGCCGCGGCGACGCATCGCCAAATCAACGCACACTCCAGAATAGGCCGATCCAGGCTGCCGGATCCATGGCCGCAGACTACGTGCTGATGGTCGCCCGTCTTCACTATGTCAACGATATATGGCTGAACGTCACCAACTACGGCATGTTCGGCTCCGGTCACGACTGGCACGACCCGTATCGGGTCGCCGCGGTGCCGGTGGAGGACCTGGATCTCCTATCGATTGATTGGTCACCGTCGTTTGAGTTTCCCCCCCGGTCTCGGAACGACTACCTGTGGGATGCAGGCCTTTGGTTCGGGGGTGTCAAATCGGCTGATACGCTGGTCAGCGCCGCTTCCCTGGTCGGCGACCCATCACTCGAATTTGGCTCGGAGGAGCGGATCGTGGAGTCAACGAACTGGCGAAACTCAGCTTACTACGATGCCGACGCCAAGGCTGACCAGCAATACTTCGCTACTTATGCCGATACGGGATCAACGCTCATCCAGTACAATTACGATTGGGTGGCCCAAAGACAACACCAGCCGATCGGGATCGAAGTTCATCAAACCACGTATGCCTGGTCGGGCCGCTATTCCCGGCGCTTCATCATTCTGGACTTCTGGATCAGGAATATCTCCGACCGTGAGATCTCTGGTGCGAGTGCCGGATTCCAAGTGAACCCGGCAATTTACAGCGACTATCTTTTGCAAGGTGGCTTGGATGATGATATTACAGGTTTGCTTACGGCTGTCCCTGGCCGTGCAGCCGGGACGGTCGACACGCTGGAGATTGTCTGGGCGGCAGACAACGACGGTGATCCTGCGCGAGATTTCAGATTCACCCCGCAGAGCCCAACAGGGGTCTTGGGGGTCCGTGTCCTTCGATCCCCCTGCAACAGGCGGCTGAATTTCAACTGGTGGGCGATCCAATGGGGCCAGTCGGTCGGCCCGCCTATTATCAACTGGGGACCGCATGACCCTGGCACGACGCGCTGGAATGCCGGATCAGCAGGGATACCAGAGGGAGATCGAGGACGCTACCGGATGATGACCAATGGCGAGGTCGACTACAGTCAGGTTGCGGCGGCTATTGACCATTCAGACAGTGGCTGGAGCGGTCCTTTGCCCGCGTTGGATGCCAATGATGTAGCGGATGGCCTTGATGCCTTCTTGCTCCTGTCTGTTGGCCCGTGCCCCCCAATTGCACCCGGTGATTCGGTGCCGTTCACGGTGGCGCTGATCGCCGGCTACGATTTCCACACTGATCCACTCAATTTCGCGGAGAACTTTAATCCGCAGGCTCCCAAGCGG
>JAGVEK010000545.1 GCA_020058315.1 Candidatus Zixiibacteriota bacterium | reverse complement strand
TCTTCCAGGGACCGACGTGCGTTTCTCCCTGGTATACATTGTATCCTTCCATAACGAACCGCTGCCCGAGTATGTCTGAAGCCTGGACATCGCCCTCAGCCTCGGTGCCCCAGATCAACTCCACTCGATTGGACAGCGGCTGACCCCAAGTGGCTGGCTGGGGTGGCGGGAAGGGGATCTGGAAATTCAGATCGAAGACGGCCTGGGCACGTGCAGACACCTCCTTGAGCGCAGTGATCGAGGACGAATAATCAGCACCCTGCCCCACGAGGACGGCGATGACAATATCTTGTGTATCATTCGGGGCCATGGTAAAAGGTCCGGAGCTCATCATGAACCGGCGATCGCCCGCACTGACATCGAGCCATCCGGTGCCGCCTACCGGGTCACCGGCCACTTGAAAGGCTGTTATCTGTCCGTCAGGGTCCGAGACTGAGTCGCCGGCTGCCGACAGACCGCGCATGTAGTTGTATGATTGGATACTGCTGTTCGGGTCTGTTCCATTCACGTACTTGTTAAACGAGGTGATGGGGAGGTGGCGGTAGCCGTGGACGTAGTGTCCGTCCATTAGCGCTGAGTCGCCAGCGGACGGAACCATTGGTCCCTGAAGGAAGTCGTAGCCGACGGCAGGCGGTGCATCGCCGTAGACGTTGTCCGGGCCGTCGTTATAGGCGTATCCGAGCGAGAGCACAGTATCACAACCAACCAGATCGGTATTGGGATCGCCCACGTCGGGATCAGACCACAGTGACAGATAGGTGTCCTGAAGTGTGTCGACTCCCTTGTTGATAATTTTGAACTTCATGTAGATCGTGTTGCCCAGTGCGCCGCCTCGTCCGAACGCAAAGGTGTACTGCTGGACTTCCAGTCCCAACGGCGGGGTGGAGCCGGCGTTATTCCTGTGGCGGCCGGGATCCGCATCGCTGTACGAGGCAAATAGTGCCTCGTCCCCCAGGATGAGCGGTATCGGCAGGCCCTGGCTGTCCAGCGAATCCGATCCCGCCGAGTTCTTGAGTGCAGGCGCGCCATCCGCGAAGGGCCAGTTGGCGTAGTCCGGATTGCTCTGTGCATCATCGCCCCGATCGATCTTGTAGACGTGGAAGCGCCCCTCATCCGGGATAAACGTGCCACCGGACATCCCGCCGGGGCTGTATTCCGACGTGTACTCGGCAACGGTGACACGGGGAGTACCGTGGATCTTCGCGCCGATCCATAGACCGCTCGCGTAGACAACTGATTTGGTGGTCCCGCGCGGAAAATAGAGGCCATCGGCCTTGCCGAAATGATTGGTCGGATCGTAGCCAAACGAGCCGACGTTGCTGACCACCATTTGGAGGTTGTTCACGCCAATGAACGAAGTGTTATCAATGGCGGCAGGGCGCGCCTTCCCCCAATCAGTGCGAGGAGCCGTGGCAGCCCACACGGAACTGGTGCACACGGCCAGTGCCGTTACCCATACGACGATTCTGCTCGAAGCGCTCATTCTTCCATCCTCCCAGCGGCGCAACATCACTTAGAACGACACCTTGATTCCCGCACGTATTTGCCGCGGGAGTCCGTAGTTCAGCGGATCGTTCTCGCGCAGCGTGTATTTTTGCTGCCCCGTCAGTTGAGACGAGTCGTGCGATTGGTCGAAACTATCGAGAAAACTTTGGCCTTCTTCCGTCTGGGCCCAGCCTGTTGAATTGGCAAGCCCGGATGTCCGGTAGACATTGACGACGTTTTTTCGATTGAACAGATTGAGAATCCACAACTGGAATTCGACGCGCGAGGGCCCCCAGGCGATCATCTTGGTCGCCTTGAGGTCAAATTGCATCGTCCAGGGACTGGACTGCGAGTTGATTGATCCTGCATTGTTGGCGCGTGTGCTCAGCACGGTGACGGCATTGTACATCTGTTTCGGCGTGTAGGGGAATCCGCTGCCGGCAACCCACGTGGCGTTCAGTCCGCAGTTTTCCAGGAAGTGCCACCGGCCCAGCGCGGGGCCCTCATGATCGCCGGCACGCAGGTCGAAAATCGCTGTCAGCTTGTGCCGCTGATCATAATCGAGGGGGCTGGCCGTCTTGGGAGCATCACCGCCCAGCCAGGCAAGGTCGCTTTGGGAATTGGGCGTGGAACCAGTGCCGGTGCTGTTCGAAAGAGAGTAGCTCGCTTCCAGACCGATATTGCGTGTGCGGCGCAACTCGAATGTCGCTTCGACACCTTTGATGGTTCCGAAGTCGGCATTGCGGTAGGTGGCGAAGCTGTTCGGGCTTGCCGGTTGATTGCCGACCTCGGTCAGATCGGCCACATCTTTGTAGTAGGCAGTCACATTGAAGGACGAATTCGAGCCAAGCTGACGGGTCCATCCGATTTCGTACGCCGTCGTCCGCTCGGGCCGCAGATTGGGATTGCCAAACGGGAAGAAGTATCCGCCGTTCTTGATCTTGTATTCCAAGTAATCATAAGATACGTACAGATTCTGAAGATCAGGCCGTTGCATGAACCGCCCATAAGAGACATGAAAGACAGACTCGTCTGTGACGGGAAAAGCAATGCCCAATCGGGGAGAGAGTTCGACTTCAGCACGGCTATCCTCGAGATCACCGGGATCAAGCACTTGGGCCATCTGCCGCTGCTCGTCCGTCGGGTGGGGCAAAGACAGGTAGTGGTCCGGATCGAGAGGATTCGATTCGTCACGCAGCCGCTTCGTGTTGACATTCAGATAATCGACGCGGAGGCCGGCGTTGACAATGAGGCCACTGAGTTCCAGCTTGTCCTGCGCATAGGCGGCAAAAGTCACCGGATGCTTGGCGCCCTGCAGCCCTCCGTCCTCCAGATGCTCGCCCGTGATGCTGTATCCATAGCGGTCGACATCCTGGAAACCCTTCTGGTCCGGGCCGTAGCCCTGATACACGTTTGACGGGAACAAGTGCTGATAGCGCCGCAACGTGTGACGCTGGAACTCGGCGCCGGCGCGCAGTTCATGATTGCGATTGACTTGACTGACGACGTCGAAGTCGAATCCGACATACGAGGACTGGCGATGAATGTAATTGTTCCAGATGGCGGATTCATCGCCACGCAGCACGTACTGCCGGCCATCGATCGTGGTATCTTCGACCGCCGTGGGGCCATTGATGTCATCCCAGGAGTAAAACAGCCCTTCCGCATCGAAATTGTAACTTCCACCGGGGCGGCCATAGGCCCAGATGTCATCGAAGTAGACACCGTCGCCCCTTGTTCGCTCGGTCGCGAAATAACTGCCCGCCACTGTGAAGAACGTTGTCGGATCGATCACGTGCTGCAAAGTGGCGTTGACAGACTGATTGTTGTCGTTCAAGCGCGGCGCGTGGTCCAGATCGAACTGCCAGGCGCTCCTCCACATTTTCCAATTATCCGCCGAGTTGAGCGCACCGAGTTTGAGTTCTGTCGCGCTGGTCAGTTTCCAGTTCACTTTCCCGCGCCAGGTCCATCCACCCGAACTGTTATGCGGAAGAGGCCCTCCGGCGGTTGCCGACGGGGTACGATCTCCCTGCCAGCGGCGCTCGCCGGAAACGATGAATTTCACGCGGTCGGTGAGAGGACTGAGCGGACCGGAGAGACTGAGATCGTAGAGATTGTAGTCATAGCCGCCCGAATGGAAATTATCGGTGACTGTCTCTGCCGTCCCGGACAGATGGTCGCCACCATCCTTGGTCGTGACGTTGATCGCGCCCGATGCCACCCAGCCGTATTCCGCGTTAAAACCGCCGGTTGTGATCGAGATCTCCTCCAGATCGTTGTTATTAATCTGCGTGGTTGAGACCCCGGTCAGTGGATCCTGCTGAGAGAATCCGTCAACGTAATACGCCACCTCAGAGGTGCGTCCGCCGCGGACGTTGAGTTGGTCGCCGGTGCGCATGACGACGCCAGGCTGAAGCGCCAGCAGATCGCGGTATCCCCGGGTCGGTAGAGCAGCGATCCTCTCCGACTCGACAACCCGGAGAGAGGCGGTGCGATCCTTGAGGACCAGGGGGCGCTCCGCAACGACGACAATTGTCCCCATCTCAATGGGCTTGGAGAACATTGTCAGGTTCAGTTCAGTGTTGAGATCGACTGAGACCTTGAGATCCCGGACTTCGATCTGTTGAAACAGCAGCATTTCAGCCGATCCCGGGCTTGATTCCGCGCCTGGCAGCGACGCTTGGAGCGTGTATCTCCCGACCGGAACATTGAGAAGGACATACACACCGTTGGCATCGGTGCGGGTCTGCAGGTCGGTTCCCTCCACAGTGACCAAGGCGCCGGCGATCGGCTCCCCGGTCTGCTTGTCGGTCACCACTCCCGAAATCTTGCCGCTCGTGCCAGCGATGACTGCGACCGTCAGCAGCACAGCCAGGCAGACAGCGGCGGCGAGAACACCCATCCAGCGGATTCGCGAAGAAAGCACCATGGCTCCCTCTCCTTGCTTGCCACAAACCGGCGGGTCGGGAGTGAACTCCCTTAAAGAGTCCGTGATGACCCGATCCTGATTGAGCACTTGCCGGCCGTGAGATTCTCAGTACAATCGCGACTGATGATCGTTTACCCGAGAATTTCGTTCATCAGCCCTCAGGCACCCCGCCTTCAGCGGGGAGACCTCCACGTTGAGGATTATCGACAGGTTGACAGATTTCGGAAGTCAGGAGGCTATTTTTTCATGGAATCACATCGGCAGCATCGGGGCGGGGCTGCAAAACATTGCACACCCGTCAGCAACATCTGTTCTGACACGGCTGTCGAACAAAGATCGCCGTCGGCGACTGGCTTCCAGGTTGCGGCGGAACAACAGCCGCCATGTACACCGGAAGCGAGATCAGGAATGCAGGATCATTGGTTGGAAAGGTCTTCCCAACGGACAATATGCCAAAGGCCGCCCGAGTCGGAGCGGCCAAACCAGAACATGGCATCGCCGGTGGCTTCGAACGATTCGTACCCGAAATCACCGCTCAGATCCCGCAGGGTCAATTGAAAAGCGACTCTCCGCATCTGCAAGACACGTGGACCCGATGAATCAACGGATGTGGCAGTTGTATCGAATACGGGGATTCGAATCTCATCGAAGACCCGAAAGAGGCGCCTGGTGCGCTCCAGATCGCCCGAAGGGCCGTCACGCGGAACAACGACTGTCTCGATACCCTCGATCCGGTCCGGATCAAAGTACACAAATACAAAATCGGGATCGAGGAGCGTCTCGTAGACGTCGATGTCACGCTGTTCATAGGCATAGACAAGATTGTCGAGGACATTCTCGGGTGAGGTGAGCGGTTTGATGGGCGCACCACCGCGCGGACCGATATTGGGGGGCGCAAACGGATTGCTGCATCCGACAACAAGCGAGAGCGCTCCAGTCACTGCGATCCGAAACAGTGATTGAGCGGGCATCCACCTCAGTCGGATGTCGATTCTCATAGTGAGAAGTTCGCTAACGAAAGCGTGATTTCAGATCGGTCCATGACGGAGTGCCGTCTCCCCTGTGCAAATCCTCCCAGCGCACAATCCACCAGAGATCCTGCTGATTGCGCGCCAATTGGACCGCCATCTCGCCCTTGAAGTCATAGGGCTTCGTTCCTCCCTGCTCCACAATCGACGCGGTGATCTCGTACGTGCGATAGAGAGTGGCCAGAGTGTCCTCGTAACGATCGCTCCGGCCCGTCGTGGGCCACCAGACGACAGACACCACTGAAGTCCCGGCAAAGAGGTTGCGGGCGATCCGATCCTCTTCGATTCTTCCCCAGCCTTGTGCAGAATCCGGTGGCCCAGTGAGCACGTAATCGAAGATGCAGACCAGTGAATCCGCCAGGGTCTGTACGTAATGGGCGGCGTTGCGCTCGACCATGGCGTAATAAAGGTTGGTGTCCAGCGCGATTTGCGGATCGACCGGGGTCCGGTAGGTCCCTTGTTCGCCGGTTGGATGGCTTGGCCGACGGGTGGAGAACGGATCCTTGGCACAGCCGAAGCTCAACAGAGCCAACACAACCATGGGGCCAAGTGAGCATGTGGAGTTCATTTTCACAGGTCCTTCGACATGGTCAGTTCCCAACGGTCGTCGAGGTCGCGCGAACCAAGCCCCGAATCTTGTACGCGCCGCCCGATTGACAGGCGGACATTGTATCCATGCCTGGACCGCCACTGGGCACTTAGGAGAACCTGACGCCGCCAAAACGGCGGGGCGGCGATTCTTCGAACACCGATTCCCTCGCGACGATGGTCGTACGATCGCTTGTACTCAAGCCCGATTCCCGGCTCCACGGACACACGCGTCCACGGCCGCCAAATCAGGCGGCTGTCCAGCAGGTGGGAGCGCCGATCCCAATCCACGGCCTGAACCCAGCCGCCCCTGTCATAAAGTCCTCCGAAATCCTCGTAACGGTAGACGTACCGGAGACTCCATGAGGTTCGCCGGTTCTGGATGAGACGCGCGTCTGTCGCTGCTTCGGCGCGCCGGTACAGCGTGCCACGCCCCTGGTCCGAGGCTGGCTTGAAATCAAGATATCGGTAGTGCGCACGGATGGAAAAGACCTGCAGCAGCGTCACCGCCCCGGATGGCCGCCACTCCATTCGAGGCTCAAGGAGATAGACGTCGTTGGTGTTGTTGTCGGCGGATTTCTCGGCGGAGAGGATTAGCTGGTGCTGCCGTTGAAAGGAGAAAACGGGGCGGAAATTCAGCCCAGAGGCAAACTGGTGGCGCCAGAAAAGCTCCAGAACTCTCTCGGCCTGATCGCGGTCATCGTAGAAGGCCCCGGAGACGGGGATGGTGTACGATGTCACTCTGGAAATCGCGTGGATGCCGAGCGAATCCACATCGCTGAGCCGGTGCATCAGGCCCGCATCGATTTCCCCGGTCTCTGCGGTCTGATCCCGGCGGGCCTCGCGGTAGCGATCTTCGACCCAGCGATATCGGTAATCAACAACGAGACCGAACGGTCCCAGTGCAGTGGTGGCTCCCAGATTGTACGAGCGGTGGGCTGTGCGCACGTCGCCGGGCACAAAACTGAGACCACCCCCCGACCGGGGAACATGGTAGGTATTCTGATTAAGGGAAACCGTTGCGTCCACCCGCCAGGCAACGGCCCGCATGATGCGTTTCAGGCCGACTGCGCTATCATGCGATGAGGCGTGCGACCAGCGTCCGTGCGCCTGGCGGTAGAGCTTCTCCTGCTGGCCAACTTGGTCGAAGCGATCGCGCGACGGATAAAACCTCAGGTCACCTCTCTGTTCATTCCACTCCAAGAACACTGAATCGACGGTCTGCGCCCAATCTGTCCGCCAAGACCATTTCGTCTCGTTTGATGGCAGGTGCTTCCGGCTGTCGCCCTCATTGAGCAGTTGAACGTGTGTCCTCAAGCGCTTGGATTGTAGAAGTTCTGCATCCCAATTCGCGCCCAGCCGGCGCGCGAAGCCGTCATTATCTGCCTTTCTGGTTCCCACCCGATGCCGGGATGCAATCCAGCCCAATT
>JAGVEK010000188.1 GCA_020058315.1 Candidatus Zixiibacteriota bacterium | reverse complement strand
AATCCCGAATTCAGGCAGGTAGATCCCTGGTTCGATGGAGAAACACATCCCGTCTTCCAGCCGCCGCTGGTCCTGCGTCTCCATATTGTCGATGTTGGGGCCGATCCCATGGACGGCCGCGCCGATGGAGTGGCCGGTGCGGTGGATGAAACGGTCGCCGTACCCCGACCTTGTGATGACCTCACGGCAGGCGTCATCGATTTCATACGCGTACAGAGTCGCGCCCGCTGCCAGCCGCTCATTGGCGAACTCCACCGCCCGGTCGCGCGCCTGCCGGACGATTTCGAATACATCGGTGATCTTCTTGGGCACGGTATCTCCCGTAAACGCCGTCCACGTGATGTCCGCATAGACTGCATCCTCGGTGTTCCGTTTCGCCCAGATGTCAAGCAGCACCAGTTGCCCGCGTCCAATTGGCGCCGAACATTCGGCCGTCGGCTCGTAGTGCGGGTTTCCTGCGTGGGAATCGACCGCACAGATTGGTCCCTCGTCGGTTACGAGCCCGCGATTTTGAGAGTCGTTTCGGATGAATTCGACCACTTCGTACTCAGTCAGGGCCCGGCAGCCACGGACACGCTCGGCGATCAATGCATACGCCCTGTCCTTGATTGCGATCAGTGCCGCAGCAGCCTGGCGGTGGCCCGCGATTTGCTCCGCGCTCCAGCGCGCCAGGAAATGCGCGACGAGGTCCGCGGATGAGACCACTTCGATTCCCCACGACCGCAGCTTTTCAATCGTGCCGGCATCGACACAGGCGATGTAGGGGATGGCGTTATTCGGGGAGTACTCCATTGCCACCTGCCTGGCCCCGCCGAGAGCCTGGCGCACGGCAGCGTCCAGTTCCCGCCACGAGCTGTATGTTCGCTGATCCCCGCCAAGATGCGCGAACGGCTGACTCTCGATCGCATGGCGGATGATCTGCGGTGTTCCGGTTTTCGGTACCCAGCACAGCCAGCGCCGAGTCACCATTCCCTTCACGCCCAAGATGTCCCGGGCGATCTGATTGGAACCGTGGAAATCGAAGAGCAGCCATCCATCGAGGTTGGATTTGGCCAGAAAGCTCTGAATGTCCGAGATCGAAATCTTCATCGCGGTCCTCCGTGCCTGCAATCAATGCCACTCCCGTGATCAGAACAAGCCCGGACTGATCGTTATTGACCCCCTGTGCTTTGCAGGGTATCATCACGTCGTCCGGCCGAAGGCTGGATCGTCAGGAGGATCCGATGCCCATCACCCCCGAAGACGTCGCTCACGCCGCCAGACTCGCGCGACTGGAACTGACCGCCGAAGAAATCGAACGGTTCGGGCGTGAACTGGCCCAAATCACCGAATACATGGCGCAGTTGTCCGAGGCGATCACCGGTGACGAATCGCCGGAACCAGTGCTGCCACTGATCAAAGACACCGAGGCGCTGCGCAACGATGTAGTTGTTCCATCATTCGATCAGCGGACTGCGCTTGCTCAGGCACCCGATTCCAAGGATGGGTTTTTCCGGGTACCGAAAGTCATCGGTTAGACGGCGCTCATATGAAGTTATGGAGGCGAAGATGGGCTGCGCGGACACAACCGCCACCGGTCACCACCTCGCCCCTCACCCCAACCCTCTCCCCAAGTGGGAGAGGGAGTCTGGTTGCGGCCGATTCCGATTTCGTTTCCCGACCAGTTGCTTTTCTCCCCTCTCCTTTTTTGGGAGAGGGGTCGGGGGTGAGGCAGCGACTTCGCCATGAATAAGGTCACACGCATCCAACCCGACCAGATCGTCGGTATCATTCCCGCCCGCTTTGGCTCGACCCGTTTCCCCGGCAAGATGCTCGCACCGATTGCCGGCAAACCGCTCATCGAACGGGTGCTTACGGGCTGTCTCAAATCGGAGCGGGTGCAGCACTGGATTGTCGCCACCGACGACAGCCGTATCGCCCATGTCGTCGAGCAAATCGGCGGCCAAGCAGTTATGACTCCTCGCAGCCTCAAGAGCGGTTCGGACCGGATTGCGCTGGTCGCGTCGCGTCTCCGCGCCCGCTGGATTGTCAACTGGCAGGGCGATGAATGGTCACCGGATGGCCGCCCGGTTGATCTTCTGGTGGGGGCACTCGAATGTCACCCAGAGTGTCCGGTGGCCACGCTGGCGCGGCCATTGGATGCGGCGGAAGGAAAAAATCCCAACCGTGTGAAAGTTGTTGTTTCGCAATCCGGACGGGCTTTGTACTTTTCGCGGGCATTGATCCCGCACGACTTATCCGGGACGGCGCCCTTATGGTTGCATCTCGGCGCGTACGCATTTGAACGACGTACATTACTGGAGTTTGCTGGATGGAATCAGACACCATTGGAGAAGCGCGAGCGGCTGGAGCAGTTGCGGCTGCTGGAGCACGATGTGCCAATGACAGTCGCGCTCTGCCGGGTCCAGACATGCGGTGTCGACACGCCCGCCGATGCCACGGTGTTGGAAACCCGATTGCTGTCGAAACTACGGGTGAGAAGGGGGAAGTGATCCGGTGAGCACAACACAGACCCGCCACATCTTCGTGTCCGGCGGAGTGGTTTCATCGCTGGGGAAGGGGATCGCGTCAGCATCCCTGGGGCTTCTGCTCAAGCGACGCGGGCTGAGCGTCGGCCTGCAGAAGTTCGACCCCTACATCAATGTCGATCCCGGAACCATGAACCCCTTCCAGCACGGCGAAGTCTTTGTCCTCGATGACGGCGCCGAGACCGACCTCGACTTGGGACATTATGAGCGGTTCCTCAACGAGAATCTCACCCGGCAGAGCAATGTCACCACCGGACAAATCTACGAGACTGTCATCTCCCGTGAGCGTCGCGGCGACTACCTCGGTGCCACTGTCCAGGTCATCCCCCACGTCACCAACGAAATCAAAGCCCGCATCCGCCGGATTGAAAAGCGCAATGGGCCGCTCGACGTCGTGATCACGGAGATTGGCGGCACGGTCGGCGACATCGAATCGCAGCCTTTCCTGGAAGCAATCCGTCAGATGGGTCTGGAGAATCCGCGTCATACTGTCATCTACATCCACCTCACGCTGGTGCCCTATATCGAAACCGCAGGTGAGGCAAAGACCAAGCCGACACAACACTCGGTGAAGGCGCTGCGTGAGATCGGTATTCAGCCGGATATCCTCCTCTGTCGCACGGTCGCCAACCTGTCCGATGCGATCCGTGCCAAGATTGGTCTATTCTGCAACGTGTCGGCCGAGTCGGTCTTCTCGGCCCTTGATGTGGCATCAGTCTACGAAGTCCCGCTGCTTTTCCACGAACAGGGAGTGGATGACCTCGTTTGCAAGTTGCTGGAGTTCGATACGCCGCCGCCGCAGCTTGATGATTGGCGTGCGATTGTCAGCAGAATCAAGAATCCGGCGCGCCATGTGCGCATTGCCATCTGTGGCAAATACGTCAATTTGAAGGACGCCTACAAATCGATCATCGAGGCATTCGCGCACGCCGGGGTGCCCAACGATGCGCATGTGGATTTGGAATGGGTTTCATCGGAGAACATCAAGAAACAGGGGCCCGAGCCGTT
>JAGVEK010000144.1 GCA_020058315.1 Candidatus Zixiibacteriota bacterium | reverse complement strand
GTTTCGAAAAGGATACGGACCGGCCCGTTGTCCAGCGAAAGGCATTACTCAGCGCCAAGCGGTTTTCCTCAGCGGTATTCTGGTCCATCTTGCCGAAGAACTTATCCATTGTCCCGGCGATTGATTCTTCGGTAAGACCAATGATGGAACCAACAACGCCAAGAGCGGCGATATTCAAGGAACTCTGTTTGGCCAATTCCTTGAAAGGCACCCTGAGGGAGACGTCATCGGAGATGCCAAACGCCTCATCGGCAATAATAATCCCATCAGGGGAGATTTCATGGCGGTGCAATGTCACTGTCTCCTCATTGAGAGCCACAAGAAGATCTACCGTTTCCCGTGGGGCAATTACCCTATCTACGCCTGCATGGATAGCATAGGTGTTGTGACCGCCGCGAATCCTGGAGTGGTAGCTCTGGGTCACGACAATTGAATAGCCGCTGCGCACCAGACTTTTCGCGAGTATCTGTCCTATTGTCACCAGACCTTGACCTGCCTCTCCCCCGATGAGTAAGTTAACGCTGTTTCTGTTCATGGTATTTCATCCCTCAATGTTATAGCAAACGACAGAAATAAATTTATATCCCCCTCTTTCCTATCCCTCTCCCACCTTTCTTTTGCACCTGAATACTTTCTATCGCTCGTCGTACCGTGTCTAATAGTACTGCCGGATGTAGGCATAGGCCCGGTCGAACAGTTCCTGGTCGGTGTGCAGTTTGTACTTGAGCAGTGCCTTACGGAGTTCCTTCTGAACCAGGCGTTCGCCCTGACTCGTGCGCTGCCAATCGGGGAAGCGGACCTTCTTCACTATTTCGTCAATATCAGTGACGATCCGCTCGACGATGATGTGGGTATTATGGCTTCTGGCCTCGGTGAAGAGCTCGGTGAGCGCCTCCCTGGCCCGGTCGCGTTCCTCTTCAGGATCGGTTTCCTTCTCCGCTTCGAGGACTTCCCTGGCGATTTCGAGGATCTGCTTGAGGAACTCCAGGCTGGTGAGGAAGCCCTGCTCGTGGCGGTCTTTGACCTTCTCCAGCCGCTCGCCCAGCGCCACAAATTTGGAATGGCCCAGGTGCCTGCGCAGGCGGGCGACCAGCATGATCTCAATCTCGCAGCCTTTTTTCGCCGGGTCGGCGTCTTGCAGGATGTCACTCAATACCTGCGCGTCGAGTACGAGTGTTTCGATGTCGTCCCGCACTGATTCGACGTGGACATTCTGGTTGATGAGGTCCACCGTCTTCGCGCCCAGGGCGTGCCAGAGGAGCTTGCCATTCCCGCTGGGCGGCTTGACGGACTCATAGACCTGCGTCAGCCAGCGGTAGTCCTTCTCGTAGGGGCCGAGGCACGGGTCGGGCGAAAGTGCCTCCCAGATCGTGCCCAGGACGATGTATTCGGCGGCGAACTTGTCACGCGTCTCGTTATTCGGCAGGCACTGCTGGGATGTGCTCAGCCCTTCGTAGCCGCCTGTCGTGCGGTCCACGCCGGTGAAAAAGGCCAGACACTTCTGCATCTGTACCGGCAGGGCCTTGCGCAGTTCGTTAATGTTGGAGACGACCCTCTGCACGGCCTTTTCGTCAAAATCCAGCGCCCGGGCCACATCCTCAAAGATACCGATGTAATCCACGATCAGACCGTGGGTCTTCTCCTGGCCGAAGGTGCGATTCGTCCGGCAGATGGCCTGCAGGAGATTGTGGTCCTTCATCGGCTTGTCGAGGTACATCACCTGGAGGATAGGCGCGTCGAATCCGGTGAGCAGCTTGCTGGTGACAATCACGAACTGGAGCGGGTCGGCGGGGTCGCGGAAACGGTCGAGCAGCTTCTCCTCGGCGTCCTTGTCGCGGATGTGCTGTTTCCATTCGGGCGGATCGCCCTGCGCGGAGGTCATGACGACGGCGCTGACCTCCGGGCCGATCAGCTCGTCCATCATCTGCTTGTAGAGCACGCAGCACTCGCGATCGAAGACCACCACCTGCGCCTTGAAGCCGTTCGGCTCCACCTTCTGCTGAAAGTGCGTGACCATATGCCCCACTACGGCCCGGATGCGTTCCGGGTTCTTCACCAGCACGGCCATCTTGGCGGCGCGCTTGGCGAGGTCGTCGCGGTCCTGCTCGCTCAGGTTGCCGGTGATCTCCTTGTAGGCTTCGTCAATGGCGGCCTTGTCAATCTTCAACCGCACCTCCGGCGCCTCGAAATGCAGCGGTAGCGTGGCCTTGTCGCGGATGGAATCCTGGAACGAGTAGCGGCTCATGTAGCCCTGCTCGTCCTCGTCGGCGCCAAAGGCCCAGAAGGTGTTGCGGTCGGCGCGATTGATCGGCGTGCCAGTAAGGCCGAAGAGGAAGGCATTCGGCAGTGCCTCACGCATCTTGCGGCCCAGGTCGCCTTCCTGGGTGCGATGGGCCTCATCCACCATCACGATGATGTTGGAGCGTTCGTTGAGCCTGCCGCCCGCCTCGGCAAACTTGTGGATGGTGGTGATCAGCACCTTGCGCACGTCCTGAGAAAGGAGCATCTGCAACTCCTGCCGGGTGGCGCAGCCGACCATATTCGGCACGTCGGCGGCGTTAAAGGTGGCAGTGATCTGGGTGTCGAGGTCAATGCGGTCCACCACGATCATGACCGTAGGGTTGCCGAGTTTGGGGTGCAGGCGGAGCTTCTGCGCGGCGAAGACCATCAGCAACGACTTGCCGCTGCCCTGGAAATGCCAGATGAGACCCTTCTTCGGGTAGCCCTTGACCACGCGGGCGACGATCTGGTTGGTGGTCTCGTACTGCTGATAGCGACAGATGATCTTGATGCGGCGGTGCTTCTTGTCGGTGGCAAAGAGGGTAAAGTAGAGCGCGATGTCCAGCGCCACCTCGGGCCGCAGCATGCTTTGCACCGTGGCCTTCACATGGTGCAACTGGCCCTCGTCCTGGTTGTCGTCGTCGCGCCACGGCCCCCACATCTCGATGGGCATGCGGATGGAGCCATAGCGGAACAGCTTGCCCTCGGTGGCGAAGGAGAAGACGTTCGGCACGAACATGGCCGGCGCGTCCTTCTCGTAAATCTGGTTGATCTGAAACGCGCCGTCGAACCAGGTCACCGCGTTGCGCGTGGGCGTCTTGGCCTCGCCGATGACCAGCGGCATACCGTTGACCACAAAGACCACGTCGAACCGTTTTTCCACCGCCCCGGCCTGATACGTCCACTGGTTGGTCACGGTGAGACGGTTCTTTGTTGGGTCAAAGGCATCCACCAGGCGCACTGGCACATGCTCGCCGTTGGGGCCGAAGGGCATGGTCTTCTCGCCGCGCAGCCAGGCCATGAAATTCTCGTTGGCCCGCACCAGGCCGTCCGCCTGCACGGAGAGGATGCAGGCGCGCAGGTTGTAGATGACCTCGTCGGCGCGGTCGGGCTGGTCGGCGATTTCGGGGTTGAGGCGGATCAGCGACTCGCGCAGCCACGGCTCCACCATCACCTCGCCGGGCTTGCGCGGGACCTGGTCGGCGGGGACATAACTCCAGCGCGCCGGGCGCAGTTCATCGCCGAGCGACTCGCCCCAGCCAGGGCGCGACTCGCGCACCATGGACGGTTGCCAACCGTTACAGGCGGCGGCAATGATCATCTGCTCAACAGTGTTGGATTCGCTAAATATCATTCGCCCACCTCCCAATGCCCGCCCTTATCCGGGCCAATACGCCGGATATGGCCTTGGGCTTTCAGTTTTTCGATCTGTTTCTTGATAGCCCGATCCGTGACACCCACGCTCTGCGCAAGGTCCGCAATGGTGATCGTCGGATCGCCCTGCATGAGCTCGATGATTTTCTGGGAACTTTTCTGGGAACTTTTCAGTGAACTTTTCTCCGAACCGATCTCGCGTTCCACCGAGCCTTCAATCTCCTTCCGGTGAACCATGGCCGTGAACAGGCAACCGTCCCGGTCGTCGGTGAACTCGATGTCCGGCCATTCTTCCAAAGCGCGTTTGATGCCGGAACCCAGCCCCCGATAGGGAAGCAGCCCCTTGGCCACATAAGAGACCAGAATTGGGTTGCGGATATTGGAATTGCCGGTCCGGATTTTCGCCACAGTCAGGTTGTTGGGCAGGTGCCCCGGACTGATGATCTCGACGCGATTGTTGAAGATGAACAACCGGATCGGCGCGCTGACCAGATAATCCCGATGCACCAGGGCATTGACCAGCAGCTCCTCGAAGACCACCGGCGGAATTTCCGGTATCCCCGGCGCATTGACCCCCCGACCGGCCTGCCCCTTGCGCAGATTACGCATGACAAAAGTCATGGCGCCCTCGAACATCTCGGGCAACGGCCCTGCGAAGTCCTCGGTATCGAGATACTCGCTCACATGAATGGCGTTGCCGGGATAGCGGATGGCCTTGACGATGAACTGCGGCTTGATCCACTCCGGCCGCTCGGCGAACAGCAGTACCCCGGCCAGATTCAACAGGCCGTCGTCCGTGGCCAGATTCATGTTCTGCAGAAGCGTCAACAACTCATCGGACGCATCCGGCCAGGGCTGGTGGTAGACATC
>JAGVEK010000115.1 GCA_020058315.1 Candidatus Zixiibacteriota bacterium | reverse complement strand
CCTGTGCATCGACCTCTCGGCCACGCCGTACTACCTGGCGCGGGTGGGGCAGGAGACCAATAGGACGTTTCCGTGGGTGGTGAGCGATTTCGGTCTCACCGATGCCATCGAGTCCGGGCTCGTCAAGATCCCGCAGCTTGCCGTGCGTGACACGACCGGTGCAGCCATCCCGGGGTTCTTCAACGTGTGGCGATGGATCCTGCCGCGGCTCACCCCAGCCGAGCGGGGTGGGTCGAAGGGGAGTCCGAAACCCGAGGCCATCCTCAAGTGGGCCGCGACGCCCATCGCGATGCTGGCCGGATTGTGGGATGAGCTGCGAGCCGAATGGGACCATCACGCCGACGATCCTCGCCCCCCTGTCTTCATCCTCGTCTGCAAGAACACGGCAATTGCGCGTGTCGTCTTCGAGTGGCTGGCCAACAATAACCCGCCGAGCGGGATTCCATCCGCGAAGATGCCCGGGTTCAGAAACACCGACGGCACTGTGAATACAATCCGGGTCGATTCCAAGGTCGTACACGAGACAGACAGCGGTGAAGCCAAGAGTGACGACTCGGCCTGGATGCGGCTGACGCTGGACACCGTGGGACGGGTTGAGTGGGCCCGAGACAGGCAGGGACGCGTTCTCCATCCTGAGGGGTTCGAGGACCTGGCACAGAAACGCGATCAACCGCTCCATCCTCCGGGCCGCGATGTTCGCTGCATCGTGTCTGTTGGCATGTTGACGGAAGGGTGGGACTGCAAGACCGTGACACATATCATCGGTCTGCGGCCGTTCATGTCGCAACTGCTCTGCGAGCAGGTTGTGGGACGTGGCCTGCGCCGGTCGAGCTATGAGGTCGGGGAGAACGGACTGCTGACAGAGGAGGTGGCGAAGGTCTTCGGCGTACCCTTCGAGGTGATTCCGTTCAAGGCAAACGCGGCGGGACCGAAACCGCCGGCTGTCCGTCGCTGCCATGTTCATGCCCTTCCCGGTAAGGGAGCGTTTGCGCTGGCATTCCCACGCGTGGAGGGGTACCGGCAGTCGATTTGTAATCGCGTGACGGTGATGTGGGACAAAGTTCCCATTCTGTGGCTCGACCCGGGGCTGATTCCGCCTGAGGTCCAGGTGAAGGCCGCGCTGCCGGCCAACCATGGCCGGCCGTCGTTGAGCGGGCCCGGTCGCCTGGAGACCGTCGATTTGAACCCCTATCGGGCCGGCCGCCGGGTCCAGGAACTCGTGTTCGAACTGGCTAGGGATCTCACGCGCGACTACGTGGCACAAGGGACGTCGGAAGTCCCGGCGCACGTCTTGTTTCCTCAACTGGTCCAGATCGCCGAGCGCTATCTCCGTGACCATGTTCGACCGGTTCGGCCCGCGAACATCCTCGACGTTTTTCTATCGCCGTACTACGGCTGGGCGATCGAGCGTTTGGTCGAAGCCATCGTCCCGGACGCGTCGCAGGGTGAGGCGGCCGAAGTCCCGCGGTACGAGAACAACCGAGGGCCAGGCTCGACCGCCGACGTCGATTTCTGGACGAGCCGCGATGTGCGGGCGGTCGAGCGCAGTCATGTCAACTTCGTCGTGGCCGACACGAAGAAGTGGGAACAGTCTGCGGCGTACGTGCTCGATACCCATCGGCTGGTCTCTGCGTTCGTCAAGAACGCCGGGCTCGGCTTTGCGATCCCGTACGTGAACAACGGGCAGGCGCACGACTACGTGCCCGACTTCATTGTTAAGCTGGCGGGTGACGAAGCGCGCTACCTGGTTCTCGAAACCAAGGGGTTCGATCCGTTGGAAGAGATTAAGGTTGCGGCGGCCAAGCGCTGGGTCAGGGCGGTGAATGGCGATGGATCACACGGGGTCTGGGTCTACGGTCTGGCGAAAAAGGTCGGGGATATTGACGGGATTCTGAAAGCCGCCGCTCTGCCGTAGCTGGGAAGCCGAAGACCGCAGATCGCCCCGCGATTGACTCGGCCGCTGACTTGATCGGCACACTGGGCGCCTTGAACGGTTTTTGATCGGATTCGAGTCGAAAACACGTTTCAAGGCATTGTTCGGTCTGCTATTTCCTCAGCGCCGTTTCAAGTTCTGTTTTGCGAGCCTGAAGTTCACTCAGTCGCTTCTTCAGGGCGGTCATTTCCTTCTTGATTCCGCGTAGTTCTGTCTGGTTCTTCCCGCGCGACAAACGGTCCGCGCCATACTGTTCAGCGATATAGAGTTCAAGTTGCCTTCGCAAGACCCTGATGTACGGGTTTCCCCATATTGATCCTTCGCGGTACTCAAGTTTGCCGGCTCGGATACCCTTCACGATGAAGGCGCGGCTCACTCCAAACTCCTTCTGAGCCGTCACATCGCTCAGGGTTGCCCTCTTGCGATTCCATTCACCGTATTCCGCCATGTTTCATTTCTCTGACCGAACGCTACGGCTCAGCGGCGGGCGGTAGCCCGTCCGCTGCAGCCGATTGTTAGGCCAGTTCTTACAAAGTCACTTCCCTTTGCCCCCTGACAGAGTTGCCCCGACGACCACACCGACGACCCCGCCGAATGCGACAGCGAGAATCGTTGGTAGCGAAAGCACAGGCAGGAGCCTACCGTAGATCAAGCTCAAGAGAAGCCAGCCTGCCACCGCGCCGACGGTGAAATGCTTGTTCATCTTGATCACCTTTGATTCATTTGAACTCCATGCTGTTAAAGAGCACATCGAAGAACTCCTTGTTTGCAGCGTCGAATCGATCTACGGACGTTGAGCAGGTGAAGCCAAATGTGTTGCCGTTGTGCACAAAGAGGATTTGACGCAACTTCTTGGGGGGATTCACCCTCAGAGCATGCAGATGCTCAACTGCCGCCTTGTGCTGCTTCTGGCCAATTGTGATCACCATTACGGAGATCTTCTGGTATTGCGGGATGGCGCCGGCGTGCGGGTCGCCCTGGAACATCTTAAGTATCTCCTCCGTAGTCGGGCTTTCGCCTACCGTGACCTTTACGTTGATCCTTTCGGTTGGAATCACCGAACTGACTATCCACATTGGGGTGTCAGCGTTGATTCTCGCCGCCATCGGCCCGGGGTTATCAGCAGTGTAGACATTCACGTTCTCCGGGACATTGAAACTGAAGCCGAACTTCTTGCTCTCGAAACGCTTTCCGCCTGCGATTGCTGCTTGTTCGTGGGGCTTTGTGAACCGCGAGTCTACCTCCTGCTTGAGCTTCAGAAGTTCCTGAATCTCTGGAGCAATGGCCAGTCCTTCCCGGACATACTCAAGTGCAAGGTCAGCGCGACCGACTTCGAGCATCAGGCGACCAAGCCGGAGCTTCTTTGCGACAAGATGATCCAGGCTTTCCTTGTCACCAGCTTCCTTGAGGATTGGCTCATATGTCTCCATGCTCTTTAGGATTACCGGTAGGTACAGGGCATACTTGCTTGGTGGAGCGCCGTATGCCAGGTTGTGGTCCACCTTTCCGATCAGGAAGTCCACGTACAGAAATCGCTGCCCTCGGATATCAAACGAGCGGCGCACAGCTTGGCGACCGTGGAAGTCAGACTTCTCAATCTTCATCGTCACGCCAAGGCGTTTCTCCGTACTGCGGCAGAACTCGAGCAGTTCGTCTATGGTGCTGAAATCAACCGCGTTTACCAGAACCCTTAAGTCAATGTTCCCATCTGGGGCTAGGAACGCAACCTTGCCCCGAACATCGTCTGGGTACTCCTGTATCCGCCACGCGGCTGGTGGAACGACCGTAAAGTAACCTTTCGGATCGTTGTATCGCTTGTCTGCCAGCTCGACTCTTGGGCTTTGCGCCCAACAGACTGAAGCCAAGCATACAAGCGCGGAGAGAGTGAGGATTGCTTTTGTGAGTCTTCTTTTCATCGTTTTCATTTTTCGTCTGTCCTTTCTGCTGGCGTCAGCCTTGCGAAGATGTGTTTCACGTTCTTGAGAGCTTCCTCTTGGGATGGGTAGCACTCATCGCGCGTGAAAAGCACCTCGTAGTCCTTATAGCCTAGTTTCCGAACTCGAACGCCGATCTTG
>JAGVEK010000207.1 GCA_020058315.1 Candidatus Zixiibacteriota bacterium | reverse complement strand
ATCCGGTCCTTGGCGGCATCCAGTTTCGGATAGAGCGCCAAAGCCTGCTTGTAAGCCGCATAAGCCTCGGCAAACTTCTGCTCATCCTCGAAATTCAGTCCGCGCGTGTACGCCAGCACGGCCTCGATCGGCTGCCCGCCGTCGGCGTGGATCGCCTCCTTTTCCTTCTCGGCGACCGCGATGTTAAGGTCCGACGCGATCTTAATCGCCAGCTCGCCCTCAAGCTGTGCCAGCTTCTTGGGATTCCCCTCGACCTTGTCGGCCTTGATCAATTCGCCCGTCTCCGTCTTGATCAGCCGGGCATCGATCCGAATCGTCTTCTTATCACTCTTGATGAATCCTCCCATCAAGAGTGTATGCGCCCCCAAGAGCTTCCCGATACGCACCGCACTCTTCTCGCTGAAGTACTCTGACTGTTCCAGCTTGATCTCATCTAAGATGTACTGAATGCGCTCCCGTTCGACGATCTGCAGCCCGCTGATCTTTGCCAGATCGGTGATCAGCATCTCCGCCAGTCCCTTCGAGAGCGGATCGAGTGTCTGTTTGTCGACGATGGAATTGTTCTCGAAGTAAAGGACCGCCAGCGTCTTGATGCCTGGATCGGCCTTCTCCGGCGGGCCGTTACGTTTGCGTTCTTCATCGACCTTGAACCAGACGTTGCGCAGTTGCGGAGGCTCAATCTTGACGTTCATTTGAAACTTCGGATCGATTTCCAGGATCTTCTTCAAATAGGTCTCCGCCTGATCGAGGAAGTTCTTTCCGGCCGACGCCTTGGCGAGGAGAAGGTAGGTCGTCTTGGCGTCCGCGTCGGACAGTTGCTGATCCTTGGCCAGCCCCGTGAGCAGATCGATCGCCTCCCCAAACTTCCCCGCGCTGTAAAGCTGCTGTGCCTTCGCCAGCGACTCCGCGGTGTCCGCCCACAATATCCCCGTGGCGGCCAGGAACGCTGCCACGAGCGCAATGCCGAGCGCCAGGACATTCTTTCGAGTTCTCATTGCATTTCCCTCCATTGTCTGGTCACGATTCTGTGCGCGACCATCGGATTATACACTCCAGCATCCTTGATGACAACGATGTTCAGCATTAAAGACCGGCCTGATTTTGCCCCTGTTCCCCGAACTCGGGCTGCGTTCCCTGTGTCTGCGTGTCCTACCGGGGACTCATCTCAAATTCGACCCGCTTGTCTTCGTGAGGCTGGAGGTCGATGATCTGTGGTCCGTTGCGCATCACGTACTTCTCGTGCTTGACTTCCACCTCATGCGAGCCTGCCGGCACATTGTCGATCCGCCAGGGCGTTCCCTGTCCCGTTGAAACGCCATCCAGCCAGATATCAGCGAAGCCGGCGTCGGATGGAAGCCTCGCGGCGACCGTCAAACGACCGACGCCAGATCCGGCGAAGATATGTTTCTCAACCGGCGTCCCCTGCTGTCCCACCGTGACCGTGTCAGTCCAGCGGCTGCCGCCGATACGCCAGCGAATCTTGTGACGGCCGGGGCTGACCCGCTGTTTGAGCGGAAATGTTCCCAAAATCGACCGGCCATCGAGCAATACCTCCTCGATCTTCTCTCGCATCGTGAATGGCTCGACGTTGATCACGAGGTTGGCAACCTCGGCAGGAGGAGGGACAATCTTGGGCTGGATAACCTCGCGCGGACGGGCCGTATCGGCGGTCACAAGCGACGTGAGAGGTACGTCGATAAACAACCGGCTCCCGGCGGGAGCGTTTCTCACGACCTCGCCTTTGAACAACTCTTTCGACGCATTGTCGTATCCGCGAACGATCAGCCGGATCGAATCGGCAGGTGCGACCGTGAAATCCGTCTGGATCTGCCCATCGACGACGGCAACGGTGTCGACTGAAGTGCCCGAATCAGGGTGCACGATCGCGAGCGTCACCGCTCGCACACGATTGCGGGGTGCGCCGGCCGGTAGCTGGGCTTGCAGCGACACGGGAACCATCTCGACTTTCGGCGGCTGCACGACGGCCGTCGTATCCGTCGGTCTGGGCACATCCTTCGGCGGCGTTCCCTCATTGGGCCAGAGAAAATAGATGATGACCGCAGCGAGTGCGATGGTGGCCGCGATCGCCCAGAGCCACGGTTTCGGACGTGCTTTCGGTTCTTTCCCGCCGGAACTGGGAAACGCCGGACCCGGCGGGGGAGCCGCGGCTGGTTTCCCAGCAGGAACCGGAATCGCAGCTCTCTGCGGCATCACCGTCTTGTCCATGTCAGCCGCGGAACGGCCCGCAACTGTCGCGGACGTGGCCATGATCGTAAGTGAATCCGGCCCTGCCCCGGCGAGCGCTGCCTGGAGCGCGACATTCAGTTCGTTCGCCGTCTGGAACCGGTCCGGTGGCGATTTGGCGAGCGCTTTCTGAATCACCGAATCGGCAGCCAGTGGCACACGCGGGTTGATCGTCGATGGAGCCGGAGGAGGCGTCTCCAGTTGCATTGTCATCATGTCGTATTCATTGTCCGTCACGAATGGCCGCCGCCCCGCGGTCAGCTCGAAAAGCATGATACCGAGCTGGTAAATATCAGTGCGCGCATCCACCT
>JAGVEK010000525.1 GCA_020058315.1 Candidatus Zixiibacteriota bacterium | reverse complement strand
GGTTGGCTCTGACGAGCATGCACCATCACGTCTCTCCCCGCTCGACACCGTTGAAGCAGGGGACCTTCCCTCCGATGCGGTTCTGTTGTCCGCACCATCAACGGTAGTATGTCCCCCTCCGACTTCTCACGCGGCACCGGCCTGGATTTCGCAACTACGTGCTTATGCCACGCCTTCCGCGGGCTGTGGACCCGCGACCCCGTGAGATCTCCCTTGTTGCCCTGATGGCTGTCCCCCCATTCCGCTCCCCTTACGCCGGAGGGTTCTTCGAGGCTGCGCGTCCAGAAACTTCGCCTCTTCCGTGGCCTTCGCGTCAAATGAAACGCTGGGCTCCCTCTTGGTCCCCTTGCGGGGCCTAACATGTCGGCGCTGCAGGATTCCCTTCATGGTACGGACTACGGGGTTGCACTCCTTTCGCAGGAGGATACTGCGCTTCACCACACCCGGTCGCCCAGGTGCAGTGGCAGCCTGCTACGTGGCTCTCTGGCGATTACCACGGCCGGACTTCCACCGGTTAGTCATCAGAACCTTTCAAGGCGCACCATTTTGTTGTTAGCCGCCCATGGTCTTCCCACCATTTATGATCAGAATGCCCAGTAGCCGTGCGGATGAGCACCCAAGATATTGCGTCGTCCGGCACTTCCCTGAGCAGGCCATAGAAGCTAAAACGATGCCCAGCCTCTCGCTCCTGTTCCGAGCCGACACTTCGACGGCGAGCACATCAGCACGTTCAACTACATTACGTTTGCCACACCGCGCGAGCGAACTGCAAGAGGGCCACACACGCTCCGGTGAATAGTACGGTCAAAAGTAGTCGCCAGAAGCCTACGACGTCATTTTCATCTATCAGTGGCAGAGTTCCAATGGCATAACAGAGAAGCCGGCTCCACCGAAACCCATCGCCCAAGACCATCCCGCCGAGCCATGTCAAGCGGACGTCCTCAATCCAATGCGCTCGCGAGAGTTGACCGAGCTCGACCACACACAGAAATACGAACACGAGCATGGCGATCACTTCCCTCGGGAGTCGCGGCACCACGAGAGCGAGTCCGATGCACACGATCGTCGCCCCAAGGGTGCCGCCGACATATTGCGACAGCACTGCAAGTGTGGCGCCGACATATTGTGGGTGCGCGTCGGGGAGCCAGATCGTGTATTGCCGCAATCTCCACCAAAGCCCGGCCACGATGATAGCGAACGCGAGATGTCGACCGCGAAGTCCCCACGTAGCTCTATCATAAGCCGCCCGATGCGCCGCCGCGGCTGCTCGCTTCGCCACCACGGCCGCGCGCCCCGCCACCACAGCCGCTGCCTCCAGAGCCTCTTCCCGCCTGGCCTCGCCATCCCAGTAGTCGGGACCAACCCTGCTTCGACAGAGTGGACAGCGTGAAGCACCTTTCTTGAGCGAGACGAAGTGGCATTCGGGGCACTTGTAGTCACCCGGATTTGCTCGTCGGTAATCCGACGTGCGCATCGCATCAACGGTCTCTGCGCGGCTCTCCTCCGCCGCGTTCAGAAGCTCGCTATGGCGCTCCTCAGCGTCGCAGCGCGGGCAGCTGCGACCTGGGTAATGAATAGAGTGCCTGCCGCAATACTCCTGACTTGACATCTGCGTCTCTGGTGATCCGCTAACGATCGCGATGAGCCGCGGCGCCGTCGCGTCTGATCGGGCGCCGACGGCTCCATCGCGTGGTTAGGCGCACTCAGGGTACAGATCATAGCCGCTGTCGCCACCGCATCCACCAATGCACGCCAACCATGCCGATCCCCCACAGCGACGCGCGGACGGCATCACCGACGGCGTCGAGCGTATCGTAACGTTGCAAGTATGCCGGGAAGAAGAGGCGACCCTTGAAACCATCGACGAGGGCAACGAATAGAAGAAAGATGACGCCGAACGTCAGGACGGCTTTCAGTAAGTGAATAGCCAACGGCTGCGGGTTGAGGCGGGTCATCTGAACGTCTACGGAGAGTCCGAACGCCAAACCGCCCACTGCCCAGGTCAACAACCAAGGAACCCCCAAGCTAAGAGCGACCTCAGGGCCAAGCGTCCCAACAGCGAGCAAGAAGACTATTGCGAACGCGATCGCACCGGCGGCTACTCCGGCCAGTATCTCCGCTGCCACAACAGGGGCCCTGCGGAACGCCCAACCAAAGTGGTTTGCTACCAGCGACCATGCGCCGAGAAATAGGCCACCGCCAAAAAACGTGAAAGGCGCCCCCTCGGCAATCGTTCTGAAGACGCCCCGCTGCGGCTGCCAACTGGCTACGAAGCTGTGGCCGATAGTCGCAGTGATCATCGAGGCAGGAAACGACAATAGCACCCCGGCGACTGTGCCCGCGAGGACGTACGTCGCAACGCGGCTCTTCCGAAGCTCCGCGTCGAGCGCACGGTTGACGGGGCTGTCGATTCGGACCGGACTTGACAGAATCTGGATGAGTCGTGCCTTGAGGGCCTGCAGACCTTCCGGAGTATTGACGTAACGTTGTACGGCGAAGTGCTTCGTGTCGAAAGGCAGCTCTTCTGGTGCTTGCTGGCAGAGCATTAGGCACTCTTTAGACAAAGCGTTTGCAATTCCAAGCTCGTACAGGACGTTGGGATTCGATCCGGAAAGGTCGGCGATTACGACATCAGAATTGTAGATTCCCTGGATGATCTTTTCTGTGAGCTCTCTCACGGACACGTCCTTGTCCGCGCGAACGCACGTGTACCCGAATCGCCCGGCTACGTCATCGAGCATGTCATAAACCGGATCCAGGCGTTCCCGGAACGGCATCAAAACGTACATCTGCTTTTGCGTGGCGGTGCTGTCCATGGGAACATTTCCCTCCTGAGTGGCGGGCTAACGTCCGCGCTGAGCCGCGGCGCGTCGGCGTCAGTTCCGCGCCGTCGGCTCCAGCGCGTGTTAGGCGGTTGCTCAGTCAATCGTTGCCGAGAATCTGCTTTAGATGCTGTCTCAAACCGACTTCCAACTTGAGCTTGCCCCCAATGCTGTCGTCGTAGAACTGTACGCGAAACGCTGACAAGTCGAATGGCAACGGTGCCTCTGGCGCTCGACGCTGAGCAAGGAGAATGATCGGCTTGCCCAAGGCCAAGGCGTACCCAACCTCGAAATAGACGTTTGGATTTGTCGGCGAAATATCTGCGATCACTACCTGCGACTTGGCTATATGGTCGATTACGTCTTTGATGATGATGCCGGGCCCGTAGATCTCATCTGCGCGCACGGCATCGATCCTGTACTCGTCGCACAGCTGCTTGATGACGTGAGAGTACACCTCGTTATACGGCGACGAGAACTGCATCACGATGAACGCTGTCGGGCGTTCGATGTCAGCTGAGAACCTGGAGACTCGTACCTGGCTCTCGTTGACCGCGAAGACGCCGACCTGACGAGGCTGATTCGGTGCCGCAGGTAGCCCGGTGGCGGCGACCTCGACGCCATCGACCTCCAATACCAGGCTCGATCCCTGGAGTCGCACGACCACTTGGTACGTTGTGTCGGCCCGCAGGTTGCTCCGATCACCAGAGAGTTCGTAGTTCGTCCATGAGCCGCCCGTTTGCTGGGGCGTTTGCGCGGGAACCCACTCGCGGATACTGAACATTGCGCCGCTGCCACCCAATCCGGCGGTGATCTGGCCCTTGGTCCTCAGGTCGTGAGCCACAATGATCTCGCAAACAGAGTTCTGGCTGACTTCGTCGAACCTCACCGCCGCGGTAAGAGTGCCATTCACCAACTTTCTGTCGCACAGCGCGATGCCGACAGCGGCGAGGAACTGCGGCCCGCTGGGCTGGGACGGTCCGGCGACGCTCGGAATCCTGCGCCCCTTGAACACGAGTGAGTCGGTCGATATTTCGAACTCGCCCATGATTGGCATCCAGCGATAGGTCATCGAGCTGGACGCGGGCTGCCCCTGATGGTTCGCATTCGGCACCGAATGCGAACGTCCGGCGGGCTGTGGCGCGGTTTCCTCGGCGGCGAGTTCGCGGCTGGCAGTGAAGGCACCGAACGTCTGGCTTTCCATTTCCCAGATACCAGCCCTTTCTGCCAATATCAGCGAGACACCGAGTTCTCCAACAATTAGAGTGTAGGGCGAGGACGTGATGGATTGTTGATGGAAGCCATACCCAGCC
>JAGVEK010000282.1 GCA_020058315.1 Candidatus Zixiibacteriota bacterium | reverse complement strand
GCCCGGGAATTGAGCGATGCCAAGCGGCGCGAATTCATGGATAAGATCACCGAAGATGTCATTCGTCTCGAAGACATGGTCGATGATGTCCTCGAGGCCGCGACCCTCTCGCGAGAGACGTATCACCCGCAATTGACCGGCACCGATCTTTCCGCTGCCCTGCAGTCGTATGCCGATCTGTACCGAGCCAGAGCCGAACGCGCTGGGATTCAGTGGCAGGCAGAAATCATCCCCGGCCTGCGTGCCCGGACCGACTACCGCCATCTCCGGCGTGCCGTTGGTGCCATTCTTGACAACGCCATCAAGTACTCGCAACACGTCCCCGGTGACAAAACGATCCGGGTTGGCTTGACGCGATCAGGATCAGAAGCGATTATCACCGTGGCCGATGGCGGTGTCGGCCTGTCGCCATCGGACCAGAAACGCGTCTTCGAACGATTCTTCCGCGCGGGCGATGAAATGACCCGTCGCGTGGCCGGGTCCGGTTTGGGGCTCTACTTGGCGCGCGAGATTGTTGAAGCGCACGGAGGAAAGGTCGGTTTGCGATCGGATGGACTCGGTCACGGTACGACTGTTGAAATCCGGCTGCCACTGATGGCGAACGAGGACACGAAGGCCTGACGATGGACAGAACGATCTTGATCGTCGAAGACGAGGCCCACATCGCCGAAGGGCTCCAACTCAACCTGGAGATGGAAGGCTACCGCGCCATTGTGGTCGGCGATGGTAACGCCGCACTCGAAGTTTATCGCATGTCTCCGGTGGATCTCATTTTGCTGGACGTTATGCTCCCCGGAATGTCCGGTTATGACGTCTGTCGCCAGATTCGTAGCGAAGCCGGACGCGTGCCAATTCTGTTTCTCACAGCCCGCAGCGACGAAGACGACCGAATCCTCGGGCTGGAAGTCGGCGGCGACGACTACCTCACAAAGCCATTCTCGCTTAAGGAACTGTTGCTGCGGGTCAAAGCGATCTTCCGCCGCCAGGCATGGTTCGCCACCACCGGTCGTGTTCCCGATGAGTACCACTTCGGCGGCAGTGTCATCAACTTCAAGACATTTGAAGGTGCCGGACCACGCGGACCCGTGTCCCTCACACGCAAGGAATGCATGATGCTCAAGTTTTTCGCCGAGCACACCGGCGAAGTCGTGGCGAGAGACGTTTTGCTCGATGGCGTCTGGGGGTACGATGCCTATCCCACTACGCGCACGATCGACAATTTCATCCTGCGCCTGCGCAAGCACTTCGAACCCAACCCGGCCAACCCCATCATGTTCCTCACCGTGTTCGGCGCCGGGTACAAATTCATCCCACCCGAAAAGTAGGGTGCGTCATTGACGCACCGCCGTTGTCGGGAGACTCGACCATCCCATGACCACACCGATCAAGTGCGATTTCATCGAAGCCTGCTACGGCCGTCCCGTGCAGCGCCGTCCCATCTGGATTATGCGTCAGGCGGGTCGATACCAGGCGTCGTATCGCGCCGTGCGTGATCGTTACTCGTTTGAACAAGTCTGCTCGATCCCCGAAATCGCCTGCCAGGTGACACTGCAACCCATCAAGGAATTCGATCTCGACGCCGCGATCATCTTCTCCGACATCCTGGTCGTCTTTCCACCGATGGGCCTGCCCGTGCATTTTGGCGACGGGGGACCCAAGATCGCCCGTCCCGTGCGTTCTGCCGCCGATATTGCCAGGCTCCGTCCCCTCGATCCGGACTCCGGCCTGCGCTTCGTCACAGACGCGATTCGTCTGACCAGAGGCGAACTCCCAAGATCGGTCCCGCTGATCGGATTCGCCGGTGCGCCCTTCACGCTCGCCTGCTACGCCATCGAGGGCGCCACTTCACGTGAGTTCTCCGTGGCACGCGAGTTCTTTTTCCGGGAGCCAGAGGCCGCCCAACGCCTCATGTCACATCTTTCCAATGGCGTCGCCGACTACCTTAATGCCCAGATTGAGGCCGGTGCCAACGCCATCCAGATCTTCGATTCGTGGGGCGGCGTTCTCTCGCCCGAGGATTATCGGAACTGGATCCTGCCCCACATGCAGACCATCGTTGGGCGCGTCAAGAAGCCCGGAATTCCGGTGATAATTTACCTTAACGGAACATCGCATCTTGTTGACACACTTAAAGATATTGCATGTGATGTGCTCAGTGTCGACTGGCGCACCGAGATGCCATCCGTTGCGGCCCGATGTGTCAACCAGACCGCCCTCCAGGGAAACTTAGACCCTATTGCGTTGTATGCCTCAGGTGATGAGATCCGTCGGCGCGCCAGCTCGATCATGGCGCAGATGGACCAGACGTCCAAAGGACACATCTTCAATCTCGGCCACGGCATCATGCCCACCACGCCCGAGTCTGGTGTCCACTCCCTTGTCCATTTCGTCCACTCCTGTCCACCCCAATGAAGCCTGCCACTCCCCAGTACTTTGCCGTCCCGACCGGCTTGCTCCGCAAGTACGATCGCCCCGGGCCGCGCTACACCTCGTACCCGACCGTCCCCGTCTGGACCGAGAACTTCACACCGGCCGATTACGAGAAACACCTCGCCTGCTACGCCGCCTCCGACCGTCCGGTCTCGGTCTATGTGCACATCCCATTCTGCGAGGAACGCTGCACCTACTGCGGCTGCAATGTCGTGATCGCGCAACGCCAGGATACAGTGGAACGCTATCTCGAATACCTGTTCCGCGAGATCGCTCAGACCGCCTCGCGCCTTGGCCGAAAGCGCCACCTATTGCAGCTTCATTGGGGTGGAGGAACTCCCACCTTCCTGAAGATTTCACAGATCGACTTGCTCTGGAACAAACTCCACGATGCTTTCGAATTCGATCCCGTCGCCGAGATCGGTATCGAGGTCGATCCCCGCGTCACCACTCCCGAGCAACTGCGCCATCTGCGCCAGCTCGGCTTCAACCGTCTGTCGATGGGCGTGCAGGACCTGACACCGGAGGTCCAGACCGCTATTGGTCGTGGCCAGACAGTGGCCCAGACCGAGGCCACTTACAAGCTCGGCCGGGAGCTCGGCTTCTCCGGGATCAACATGGACCTTGTCTTCGGCCTCCCGCGTCAGACCATCGATGACTTCCGTCGCTCAGTCGCCCAGGTGGTGAAATGGCGGCCCGACCGTCTGGCCGTCTACTCCTACGCGCATGTGCCGTGGGTCAAGCCACACCAGATGCAGATCAACGAAGCCGAGTTGCCGGCCGGCCCCGACAAGTTCGCGCTCTTCGCCACCGCCATCGAACAGCTCATCGATGCCGGCTACATGCCAATTGGCATGGACCACTTCGCCCTGCCAGAAGATGAATTGGCTCAAGGGCTTGACAATGGTCACCTGCACCGAAACTTCATGGGCTATACCGTCTCGCATTCACGCGACATGATCGGCTTGGGTGTCTCGTCAATCGGCGACATCGGCGGCGGCTTTGCCCAGAATGACTCGCGCCTGGGCGGCTACTATCGCCGCATCGACGAGACCGGCTGGGCTGTCTATCGCGGCTGGACTCTGACCCGCGATGACGAGATCAGGCGCGAGGCGATCCTCGGCATCATGTGCCGGATGCGTCTCGATTTCGCAGAACTGGATCGCCGTTTCGGCATCGATAGCGAATCGTACTTCCACGAAGACCTGTCACATCTCGACGAATTCCACTCCGATGGCCTCCTGGAAAAAGCCGGTCACTCCCTGGTCGTGACGCCGCTGGGCCGCCACTTCGTGCGCAACATTGCCATGACCTTCGATGCGTATCTGCCCCACCTGACCGACACCGCCACCACCAAGAAACCGATTTTCTCCCGGACGGTCTGATTCCTCATGCCAGTCCAAGACGGCCTGATCATCGGTGGCGGTATCTCTGGGCTGGCGCTCGCACACTGGTTGGGCCTTGAGAAGAACCCCGGCTCCTGGGAATTGTGGGAAGCGTCGAATCGTCTGGGCGGAACCATCGGCACCGATCGCGTCGATGGCTACTCGGTCGATTGGGGTCCGAACGGTTTCCTGGATCGCGAACCTCTCACGCTCCAACTGGTCGACGAAATCGGCCTGCGCGATTCCCTCGAGCCTGCCAACGACCAAAGCGAAGCCCGTTTCATCGTCAAGCATGGACGTCTCCACCCAGTTCCGTTCTCGCCCACAGCGATTCTGACCACCGGTCTGCTCAGTCCGATTGAGAAGCTGCGCATCTTCGGCGAACCATTCATCCCGGCGCGCCGCGACAACTCCGATGAATCAGTCTTCGATTTCGCCGCGCGTCGCATCGGACGCGGCGCGGCCGAAACATTTGTCGATCCGATGGTCTCCGGCATCTTCGGCGGCGTCGCCAAAGAACTATCGCTGCCGTCATGTTTCCCAATTATGCGCGAAATGGAAG
>JAGVEK010000524.1 GCA_020058315.1 Candidatus Zixiibacteriota bacterium | reverse complement strand
TCAAGACATCATACCTCGCGCCAGAGCGCCGATCCAATTGCCGGGCGCTGGTTCGATCCTGGCCAGTGGCCTTTCTGCGCTTTCCACCTCACCATTTCGTACCCGGAGAGTGACAGCCATCCGTCGCCCTTGCAGCAGAAGTGCGGATGCAGCCATCAGACGTGGTTCCGCAGCATCAACTCCTTGGGATGCGGTTCCAGATAGGTCTGTCCGGCCAGGTGAGCCACATCGTGGAGCCGCACATAATGCCTGATCAAGATTAACGGCGCGATCAAAGGTATCAGGCCTCGATGGTAGTCCTCAATCGCCCCGATCAGTTCCTGCTTTTCGCTCGTGCCAAGCCGGTTCTTGAAGTACCCCGCCGCGTGCTGGAGAACATTGGTGTGCTTCCGGACGGTTGCCAGTTTGCGGAGCCCCTGCATGAATGCGCTTTGGTACTCTTCGGCCAGCGCGGCCTTAGGATGACCTTTTGCCCCGGCAACGAGACGGCCAAGCGATGCCAGGGCGGGACGGTCGTGCGCCAACAGCAGAAGCTTCTCCGCCGCATGGAAGCGCACGAGATCGCCGACGTTCCATCGACCATCGAAGAAGATTCTCAACCTGCGGTGGGCGAAGACCCGCTCAAAGAAATTCTCGCGCAACTGCGGATCATTCAGGCGTCCCTCTTCTTCGACCGGGAGGCGCGGGAGGGCGGCGATCAACTCTGCGGCAAAGAGTCCTGTGCCCGAACGCGAGGCCATACCACCGGTGCCGTAGACGCGTACACGCTCCATGCCGCAGCTCGGGGAATCCTTCTTGAGAATGTAGCCATCCAGGCTGAGAGCGGCCAGATCGGCAATCTTCTTGCGGGCGTATCGGGTCATCCGGACTGTGTAGTCCTCGCCACTTTTCGGTGCGACGAGCTGGACACCTCCCTCGGAGGCAACCAGATGGATCGGCTCGCGCGGAGTGCCCATCCCGATGTCGACCTCCGGACAAACGGGAATGAACCTGACAAAGGGCCCGACCGTGTCGGTCAGAAAGCGGTCATGCTTGTGCCCGCCATCGAAGCGCACCTTCTCTCCGAGCAGACACAACGAGATGCCGATGCGGATTTCCTCGTGCGTTGCCGATGCCGGTCTTGCGGTGGATTCACTCACCATAATGGTATAATCCTGTCGGCCTTCGGGAAAACCAACCACGAATTGTCGGTTAGCCGACGCGTGTGGTCATACCGCGCTGTATTGATCCACGCTTTGCAGGATCCCCGCGAGGCTCGGCAAAGGTGTCTTTGGGCGTGTCATCTTTCTAACGCCCTTCTAACGGACAAGTGCACGGAAGTTGAAGGAACTCGACGCAACTTGACGGAAGTTGACGCAAGTGAACACGTCAAAGCGTTTGAAATTCATGCAATTATAAGGGATTCAAGGGGTTGTCCGAAAATGCCGCTTGCGAATCCCGGCCTCTCCGCTGTCTGATCACCCGTTCTGCAAGCCGCGATCAATCCAGTAAAGCACTCTTGTGCTCATCGCGGGCATCTTCCCTGCTGTCCCCATGCCTCTCACCCCGCGCTCGCGGTGCTCCCGCGTCTGCGCCGGATCAGCGCGTCGAGACTCCAGTCGCCGCCACCATGCGCAGCCATGTACAGGAAGATGAAACAGAAGAGGACGGCGGGTTCGCCGTGGTTCAGAATCGGCCAAGCGCCGTTCGGGGCGTGAAACTGCCAATACGCCACCGCCATCTCGCCTGAGAGTATGAATGCGATTGGCCGAGTTGCAAGACCGAGCATGATCGCGATACCGCCAAAGAACTCGAGCGCCCCGCCGATTCCAATCTGGGACATCCAGGGCGCGGTGGAGCCCGCTTGGCCGGGCATTCCGCCAAACCAGCCGAGCAGCTTCATACCGCCAATCTGGTAGAACAACAGTCCAGCTACAACGCGGAGGAAGAAGTAAGTGACCTGTTTTACGCGGTCTGTGCTCATGGCCATCAGCACTCCAATTGAGAGAATCCAACTGATCATCATTGTCTCTTATCCCCTGTACGGGAGACAGGACAAGAATAGTAGTGAATGCCCTCCACGGCAAGAGGGATTGCCCGTTGGGGAATGCCGGCACATGCTAAGGAGTCGAATCGAGCCGCGCGGGACGATCCCAGAAAATGAGGTCGGTGCTCATCGTTTTGCCTCCAAGCGCACCGACGAGCACGACAATCTGTCCGCGATGATACCATGCGTGCCCGGAAACCTGGGTGAGTATGTACTCAACCGGCCAGCGCCAGCGACTGCCATCGGTCCCAGCCCGTTCCAGTTCCCGGGCAAGGTCGTCATCGTTGAGGCCACCCAAGTATCTTGTCCACGCCTCTTCCACCATTGAGACCATCCCGGGCAGATCCCCAACGGCAATGCTCTGAGCCCACCATTCTCCCGGTGGCTGGGATCCTTGTCCGAGCCGGTAAAGCCACATGCGGCGCGCCGTGATCATATGGGACATCAGGTCAACCGCGCGCTGGAATTCGGGCCTGGTGCGTTGTTCAACCGGAACCGATTCGAGCATGGAGAGTGTTTTGGCATTGGAGTCGCGCTCGTGGTCATACCAATGCCGGAAGCGATCTGAGAGTGTTTTCATATCGGCCTCCTTAATGGATCGACGTTGTTACAAAGAGCAGCGCCCCAAACGTAAATGACAATCATCTCTTGTGCCACTTGACACAACTCAAAATCTCTGCATTCTTCTGCTGAACTCGAACGCGCGGGGACTCAATGAGTTGACGCGAGGCATCGCGTTCGGTCTCGTGTAGCTGGTAACACCGACCCATGTCCGCAAATTCACCCCCCTGGTTCGTCTACTTGCTTCGCTGCTCCGATGGTTCGATTTATACAGGCATCTCCAGCGATGTCAGCGCACGAGTTGAGAAACACAATCAGGGAAAAGGCGCCGTGTATACATCAGGAAGGCGTCCGGTCTGTCTCATCTATCAGGAGCCGTGCCCGGATCGGAGCTCCGCGCTCCGACGAGAAAACCAGATCAAGCGGTGGAAGAAGAAACGAAAGGAAGACCTGGCACGCCGACGGGGGCGAACCGGACATCGGCCTC